>DASQRI010000301.1:0-3043 GCA_035642975.1 Mycobacterium sp. | reverse complement strand
TCGCGATCGCCGGGGTGACAATGACTGAGCGGTTCGGCCTCGGCCCGGGCGACGTCTGCTATGCATCGATGCCGTTGTTCCACTCGAACGCGGTGCTGGTGGGCTGGGCGGTCGCGTTGGCCTGCCGCGGGTCAATGGTGTTGCGCCGCAAGTTCTCCGCGTCCGGTTTTATCCCGGATGTGCGCCGCTACGGCGCCACCTACGCCAATTACGTCGGCAAGCCGCTGTCGTATGTGCTTGCCACACCCGAAAGTCCGGACGACGCCGACAATCCGCTACGGGCGGTCTACGGCAACGAGGGGGCACCCGGCGACATCGACCGTTTCGCCGCCAGGTTCGGCTGTCTCGTCGTCGACGGGTTCGGGTCGACCGAAGGCGGGGTGGCTATCGGCCGCACACCGGATACCCCGGCCGGCGCCCTGGGCCCACTGCCCGACGGCATCGAGATCATCGACGTCGACACCGATCAACCCTGTCCGGTCGGCGTGATCGGCGAGCTGGTAAACGCTGGCGGCCCAGGGCGATTCGAGGGCTACTACAACGACCCCGAAGCCAACGCGCAGCGGATGGCCGGCGGCGTGTACCACAGCGGCGACCTGGCCTACCGCGACGAGGCAGGGTACGCGTACTTCGCCGGCCGGCTTGGTGACTGGTTACGGGTCGACGGGGAGAACCTGGGTACGGCGCCCATCGAGCGAGTACTGCTGCGCTATCCGGACGTGATCGAGGTGGCGGTGTACGCGGTGCCGGATCCGGCCGTCGGCGACCGGGCGATGGCGGCGCTGGTGCTGGCGCCCGGCGCCGAGTTCGACGCGGACAAATTCCGCGCGTTCCTCAGCGAGCAGACCGACCTCGGGCCCAAGCAGTGGCCGTCGTACGTCCGCGTGAGCAGCAGCCTGCCGCGCACCGCGACCTTCAAGGTGCTCAAGCGCCAGCTGTCCGCTGAAGGCCTCGACTGCGCCGATCCGGTCTGGCCGGTCCCCCGGTAGCCCCGCATCGAACTGCGTTGAGACCCGAAGAAACTGCGTGTCGTTCAGCCGGAGTCGGAGGCTGGTTGAAGGTTCGGACACGCCGGCATGTAGCCGATGTCGGGGGTGATCCACTCGTTCCATTGTTGGTGGCTGGGGTTGGCGGTCAGTTTGGCGCACAACTCGGCGGCGCTGACTGACACCGACCACAACTGCAGGGCGCCGTCGAGGCCGCCGGCGACCAGCTGCCGCCCGTCGGGGCTGAACGCGACCCCCAAAAGTTGGTTCTGTCCGATCATCGGTCTGCCGATCGGTTTGCCGGTTCCGGTGTCCCAGAGCCGAACGGTGTTGTCGTCGCTAGCGGATGCGATGAACCGCCCATCCGGGCTGAAGACCACGCTGTGGACGGCGTTGGTGTGCCCTCGCAGTGCACCCCGCGCCGCCTTGCCGGTATCGGTATCCCATACCTGCACCGTGTTGTCGCCACCACCCGTGGCGATTCGGCGGCCATCGGGACTGAATGCCAACGCATCCACCGGAGCGGCTGTGGACACGGTCCGCCGCAGCGCGCCGGTGTCCGTGTCCCACACGTAGAGTTTGTGGTCGGCGCTGCCAGCGGCGACAAGGTGTTCAGCCGGACTGAAAGCGACGCATATCACACCATCGGTTGACTTGGTCAGGGTCCGCTTCAGATCACCGCTATTAGGGTCCCACAGTCGCACACTGTGGTCGTCGCCACCCGAGGCAAGCAGACGACCGTCTGGGCTGAACGCAACACCGTGCAGCCGTGCACCACTGCCGGGCAGTGTCCGTGTCAGTTGACCGGTCTCGCGGTCCCACAGGGACACGGTTCCGTCGTCGCCGCCCGCGGCGATGAGCTTTTCCAGCGGGTCGAAAGCGACAACGAATACGACACCGGTTTGTCCGAGCAGCGGGTCACCCACTCTGCTGCGGGTTTGCGGATCCCACAAATCCACGCCACCGACCCAGGCCGCGGCGATTCGCTGACCATCCCGGGACCACGCCACGCTCGTAACCGGGGCGCCGGTCTGCATCGTCGCAGCGCTATTGGGGTCCCAGGTGTAAACGGCACCGTCAACACCGCCGGCAGTCACACGGCTGCCCCCAGCGCTGTAAGCCACATCCTGGACTTGGTCGATCTGCCCAGGCAGCACAATCTCCGTGCCGAGATCCAGGTGATCGGGGCCGGCAAACGTCCACAGATGCACTGCGCCGCTCGTCCCGGCCGCGGCGAGTTCCGTCTTAGCGGGATTGGGACTCCACGCCACGCTGTAAACCGCGCCGTGATTGTTCAGCTCGCCTTCGTCGTCGCCGGTGTCCGGGTTCCATAGCCGCACCGAGTCCTGACCAGCGGATGCGAGAGTGCGGCCATCGGGGCTGAAAGAGAGATCATTGACATCCCCGGCGTGCCCGGTCATGGCGTGCACAAGTCTTCCGGTAACCGCGTCCCATACCCGCACGGTCTTGTCGTCTCCGCCGGTGGCAATCAGCGGTTCACCCGGCCCTGCGACGGGGCTGAACGCGACCGCGTTGACCCTGCCAGGGTGCGCCAGCCTGAGTTCCCGCGCGCCGGTGCCGACGTTCCACACCCATGCTGTCCCGTCAAATCCTGCCGCCGCAATGCGCCGCCCATCGAGACTGAACTTCACCCGGGTGGACGACTGCGTCGGTCCGGTGAAGGTGCGTAATTGTTGACCGGTACGGGCATCCCACATCCCGACGGTCCCAGGACTGCCGGCGGTAGCGACCGCAAAGCGGCTCCCATCCGGGCTGAACGCCACACCATTGCCGGCGAGCCCGCTCTCGCCGATCTTCTTGCCAGTGTCGGCGTTCCACAACCTCACGCCGCCAGTGCTGGTGGTCGTGGCGAAGCGGTCCCCGGTCGGGCTGACAGCCATGTAGGTGACTGGCCGCTGAGTGTCGAAGACTTTGATCGTGCTGGGACGTGCCACAAGGGCGTCAAAAACCGAACCGTCGTCGGGCGTTCGATGATCGCTCGCAGCAATTCTTTGCGCGGCCATCAGCTCTTGGAAGGCCCGCACGTCACTGCCGAG
>DASQRI010000300.1:0-11390 GCA_035642975.1 Mycobacterium sp. | reverse complement strand
TTAAAGACGTCGTCCGCCGGATTGAGCCGGCCCACGATCACGGCAGATTGCGGCGCCTTCTCGCAGTCATTTGCCGGCGACCTCGCTCGTCGTGAGTTCATCACAAAACACTCGAGCATTCTTGCCATCCGATACAGCGGTCGATACTCAGGATGTCATCGAACTCGCCGGGCCCCACGGCGTCACGAAGCGTCGCCATGACTGCCGCCACGGCACTTTCGGAAACAATAGACTTGTGTCGGGTCCGTTCAGCGACTCGATTGAGGAGCTCCTCGTAGCTGAACACTTCGGCTTCTTCCGTCGTAGGAAGTAACGCGTCGTGCAGGAGTGCAGGCAGTCGGGCGGCCAGATCTCGGGCGTTGTCGCCGCCGATACGCTCAGCGAGTGTAGCCAGGGTCGCACGTGTCAGCTCCACCGCGTCGCCCGTCAAACAAGCCGGTGCGCTCGGCCACTAACGCAATCAGTTCGTCGTATTGCATTCCGATCCCTTACATTTCGACTGGATGGCATGGTGCTACGAGCCGCGTGCTGTTGCGGCGTAACGATCAAACAGCAACCCCGTCAGTGCATTACGGCTCGCTGGTGCCCGCGCGACAATCACTACGAGTGCTTTTCGCTCCGGGTGAATACGACGGGTTCCACTTGCGGAACGCATCTTTCAACGCGCCGTCTGCAAGTCTGGTGGCAAGATCCCGCACCGGTGTATTGGTCTGTTGCGATATTCTTGTGAGCATTGCGAAGGCGCGAGGGGCGTCGACGCCGAAGCGTTCCATGATCATGCCTTTGGCTTGTCCGATGATGTCGCGCGTAGCCAATGCCGCTTCGAATTGGTGTTGGCGTTGCTCGTTGATGAGCGCGATCGCGGCATGATTGGCGAGCATCGCACCCATCGCATCAGATTGGACCGTGAAGCGGTCGGGTTTGAATCCGAAAAGACTCAACGTAGCGCCGGTGGTTCCGCGAACGTCCAGTGGACAGGATAAAACGCCGCGCACCCCCGCGCTTGTAGCAGATGGCGCAAATCGAGGCCATCGGAAATCGGCCCGCAGATCGCCGCAGTGGATCGTTTTGTGTGCGGTGATCGCGTCTAGGCAGGGGCCTTGCCCGGCCAATTGCTGAGCGCGGTCCAAGACGGCGGTCAGCTGCGAAGTTGCTGCGATCGAATGGATATGGCCGTTGTCTATTACCGATAGTTTGGCGATATCCGCTCCCGGCACCAACGCTACCGCGGCAGAGGTGAGCTTGGTAAGCGCGTCATGGGCGCTCACACCACCAACCAATGCACCGGCCAGTTCAGCGATCCTCGACGGAATCGCACTGTCGGAGCGCTCGTCACTTTGTCGTGCCGGATCTGCGAAGCAATCTAATTCGACCCTGCCAAAGCCATTTCGGACGAAACCTCGTAGCTGATCAGCTCGAAAGCTTTGCTGCTCGGCCGATTTCGATTTACGCACGGCGTCCCCCACGTTTGGTCATGCCACTACCTCGGTGCGTTACGACTATGCCAACCGGACGGGGTTAAAAACTTGACCCAGCAGATCAGTAAAGTGGCAGCCCCGTAGACCTCTCGGGGCCAGGAGTTCGGCCCAGTTGGGAGTCAGCAGCCGCGGATGGGGCGCGACTTGAGAAATAGCAGCCCCACGATGCGTCGCGTTGTCCGGCAAACTTGCGGTTCAAATCTGTCGGCAACCACCACAGACGGCCTGAGGCCACCGTGATCGCTTCATCCCGCGGCTGCGGGCTGCTGGCACAGGCCTGGGATAGCCATCATCGCCATTGGGTATGACAACAAGATGTGGGAGCAGTCGACGCGCGGCAAGGGATACTGACAATGAGTACATGCGACGCCTTCTTCGCTAGTTGCGGTTCCTCTGCCGGTGTGGGGTGGCGGCGGCAGTGAACAGAAGAGGTCAAGGACACGTTCTGCATCACCTCGGCACCGTGACGGCCGCTTGGGCGCCCCTAATTGAGACGACGGATACCGGCGAAGCGGCGGAGTTGCTGCGCCCTGCGTTCTTCCCCGTGGATATCACTCCGAACGGTATGGACTCGTTGCGCATTCAAGTAAAGGCCGAGCAGCTATCGCTGCTTAGCGTCGGCTACCTCGACATGGGCGGTGAGGCGGTGATGAGAGTGCCAGAGATGCCCAGCTATCAGATCGCCGTCGCACTGTCGGGTCACACCGCGACCAAGTCGCCCGATCGGCACGGAACCACCGTTACCGGCCCTGGCTCGGCGACGGTTTTCTTGCCCGGTCGGGACGTCGAGCTGATGTGGTCACACGATTGCGCTCAGCTCGGCATCAAGATCTGCCCGAAGGAGATACTGCGCGAACTGGAAATGTTGCTGGACCGGCCGGTAAATAAGCCGGTGGAGTTTCCCCGTCGGTTGGATCTGATGACGACAGCGTCGTGCAGTTGGCTGAGCCTGGTAGGAGTTTTGGTTGGTGAGGCCGGTCGGGGTGACGGACTGCTCAGGCATCAACTCGCCGTCGCAAACTTGCAGCACCTGCTTATCCACGGCCTGTTGCTGACGCAGCCGCACAATTACATCGACGCACTATGCAATGACGGCCGGCCGACTTCCGAAGCGGTGGTGAAGCGGGCAATCGACTTGATGCGCGGCCACCCGGAATCGGTGTGGACCACGGCGGAACTTGCCCGCGCGACGGGTGTCAGCGCCAGGGCGCTGCAGAAGGCGTTCGCAAGGTCTGGCCAGCTGCCGCCCATGACGTACCTACGGCACATACGCCTGGAGCGGGTGCGCGCCGAGTTGGAGGACGCGTCTCGGCCGCGGTCCCCTGCGGCCGTCACTGCGGTCGCGAGCCGCTGGGGCTTCGTGCATCTCGGCCGGTTTGCTCAGCAGTACCGCCAATTGTTCGGGGAAGCCCCGTCACAAACGCTCCGCCTGTCGAAGCGTTAACGGTTACCATCCGCTTCGCCTATCGTCGCAAAAATTTCGAACCGCTCGATCACATCTGCGGCGGCGAGAGCTCTCACGATCGGCCCGGTACGCGACGCGACCAAGCAAAATGAGATGTCGGACTCGCCTGCCAACGCCGAGGCGCCCACTAGGGTTTCGACAGCGGCATTATCGACCGGTATCGCATCTGTGAGGTCTAGCACCAGCTGTGCGGGTTCTCGCGCCAACTCGTTGGCGACGAGATGGCATAACTGTGAGGTCGTTTCGCCATTCAAATCGCCTGTTGCCCGGACAATAGTTGTCCTAGTCGGAAGTCGTTGCGCGGTACACGAGAACGACTTGCCCAGTTGCCCCTCTACGTCACTCTCGCTTACTGACTTCACCTCCCGTGTGCTATCAAACCGAGTCAAGCAGGACATACCGCGCCATTGATATCCGTCGAGCGCCCTGTTGCTGTCCGAATCGCGCCAGACACCACCCTTGGTGGTGTCTTTTACCAACTTCTCGGCGTCGATGGTTGCGCTAATGGGCGGCGCGCGCCGTCACAAACCACTGGGAAAGTACCGGCTTGCCGTGACCGATCAGATGCGTGTATCACCGCGGCGTGAAGGTGACGTGCAGAGCATTGGGTCCGCGCAGCGTGGTGCCGACTTGGTGTTTGACGTATCGGACTGCGCAGGATCGCAACTTCGTCATTCCAGGCATCCTCAGCGCCACTGCTGCCGACGCGGCCCCGGTGCCGAGACGAAGAAAGAGCGCGAAGCGGTAGGTGATCATTCATGACGGCATAGGCGTCGCCGTCGCGCGGGGGCCAGATCTGAAGCATCCATTGCCCCAACGGCTGTGCGAAACCTGACGCGAGTTGCCTTCTGGTTCAGCGCTATTCGGCGACCACAAGGATCGACAGTAATTAGTGCTTGACCGTCCGGGGCCGGCCGGTCGCGGTGGTTCTGCGGCGACGCTGGCCTGGTTCGCGGGCCGGTGTGCTCAGCTCGTCCTCGAACGTCGACATTGCGCCGATCATTGCGGTCATCACCTGATGGGCCGAAATCAGATCGCTGTCTGGCATTTCGGCGAGCGCAGCACGGATATGAGCACCAAGCGGGCCGAAGAACTCTCGCCCCAGCTCCATGGCGTGGCTTTCGTGGCGGAGCAGCGACTTGCGTCTGTCCCTGGGATCGGCCTCGCGCCGGAGGTGGCCCGCATCGATCATCCGATCAACGAGATACGTGACTGCTGCAGGGGATACGTCTATGCGCTGCCTCAGCTGGCTCGAGGTGAGCGGCTCGCCGGCGGTCTCTGCGACCATGATGTGCAGCAAGGCCCGGAGGTCAGTGCTGATCAGGTCGTGCTGTCGGGCGAAGTAACGTCCTATCCGATCGGACTGCGCCGTCATCGCGCGCATATCGGCTGACATCAGCTTCTCTAGCTCTGACCGTCGTGCCGGTGCTTCCCTCGTGTTGCGCTTGGCCACTTACCCGCTTTTCGTCTTAGCGATGTGGGCACCAGCGTATCGGCTAGGTACGCGTCAGCGGCCGCAGGACGCGGCAGAAACGACGCCGGAACCCTACGGCATTCGTTCGACCCATTGAGCGCGCGAAGCGCCCGGCTCGAATGCGTCGCTGAAGTACTGGGTCTCGTGCACCACCTCGGTGCCCTCGAATTCCATGATGCTGACTACGTAGAAGGGCTGGTCGTCGTAGGTCATGACGAGTTCGGTGACCCAGAGATCACCGCCGCCGAGCATGCGCCGCAATGTAGCACGCAAAAATAACCGACCGGTCGACTACTATCGAGGGCATGCCGCGGCCACCCAATCCCGAGGTCCGCAACCGCCTGCTCGCCGCTGGTCTCGACCTGGTCCATACACGGGGTTTCGCGGCCAGCGGCGTCAAAGACATCACCGACGCGGCCGGCGTGCCGAAGGGGTCCTTCTACGCGTACTTCCCCAGCAAAGAGGCGTTCGCGGAGGCGATCCTGGAAAACTACTGGGCCGATATCGAGACGCGGCTGCTGCCAATCCTTGGTGGCGACGGGTCAACCCAGGACCGGATCACGCGCTTCTTCCATGCGCTGGCCGACGAGCACGAGGCCGGCGACTTCCTGCTCGGCTGTCTGATCGGCAACCTGTCACTCGAGCTGAGTAGTTCCAGCGAGCTGATACGTGCAGAGGTCGGCAGCATCCTCGACCGTTGGGCGGCGGCCCTCGCTGAATGCCTAAGTGCCGGAGACATTCGAGCGGATCCCGACGCGGGTGAACTCGCCTCCCGGCTCATCGAAGCCTGGGAAGGAGCGGCTCTTCGTGGCAAAGTTACCCGCAGCCGCGTCCCATACGACCGGTTTGAAGCGGTCACCGTCCCGGCGCTGCTGCGCTGACCGGTGACGGTGGAATGCCTGGCAGGTGGGTCGCGTTAACTAGACGACTGGTCATCTATTGAGCGAGGAGACCGAAAGCCATGGCACTGGATGAAGACTTGAGGCAGCGGAAGTTTGCGCTGAACAACGGCAGCGGCGAGATTCCCGCACTCGGATTCGGGACGTCGCTTTCCGATCGCACGAAGACGCGAGACGCCGTCAAGGCCGCGGTCAAGGTGGGGTTCCGCCACCTCGATGCCGCCGAGCGGTACCGCAACGAAGCCGAGGTCGGGGCCGCACTCAAGGAGTTGTTCGCCGACGGCGCCGTCCGCCGCGATGAGCTGTTTGTGACGACGAAGCTGTGGAACAACAACCACCGCCCCGAACGGGTCAAGCCTGCGCTGCAGGCCAGCCTGGACAGGCTCGGGCTCGACGCGGTCGATCTGTACCTGGTGCACACCCCGTTCGCGTTCAAGCCCGGCGATGACCAGGATCCCCGCCACCCGGATGGCGCGATCATCTACGACGAAGGCGTCACGCTGGAGGAAACCTGGGCGGCCATGGAGAACCTCGTCGACGAGGGACTCACCGGAGCGATAGGCCTGTCCGACATCGACGTCGAAGGCGTACGAAAGATCGTCAACGCATCCCGGATAAAGCCGGCGGTCGTGGAGGTCGAGTCGCACCCATACCACCCGCAATGGGAACTGCATGAATTGCGCGAGACCGACGGGATTATTTTGTTGGCGTTCGCTTCGCTGGGGCACGGGCTGGAACCGCGACTGCTCGACGACCCGCTGATTGTCTCGATCGCTCAGCGAGTCGGAAAGACGCCCGCGCAAGTGCTGTTGGCCTGGGGTATTCAGCGTGGCAGTGCAGTTCTGACGGGATCGGTCAACCCAGGGCGCATCAGCGAGAACTTCGATGTGAGTGCGATTCCTGAGAGCGCGGTCCGCGAGATCAGCGAGCAACTCGAAACGCGCTACCGCTTCAACTCCGTTGTCGACGGGGGAGAACCGGGATTCGCCGAGGTGCCTTCGGGCAGTTGACGGGGGCGCCGGATGAAAGCGATGGCCGGCGTCGGCGTGCCAGCACATTTGCCCACCGTCATCACCGCCGTTGATGGCCTTACCCGCTGCCGATGGGCCACCGAGACGGGTCGCGATCTCATCGCCTACCACGACCTCGAATGGGGAAGGCCGACGCATGACGAAACCCTGCTGTTCGAAGCCTTGGTGCTGACCTACTTCGAAAACGGCCTGTCATGGGCGACCGTCTTCGACAAACGAGACAATTTCCGCGCGGCATTCGACGGATTCGACCCGGCTGCGTTGGCCGCGCCACTCGTTGGCGCAACTGGTGTGGCAACACCAATCTGGTGAGCAGCATCGGCTGCGGAGCTGGGCCGACGGCAGGATGGACAGCCCGGAATCCCGGCGGCTTTCGGCGGCGTTGCGGGAAGCCGGGTTTCGGTTAGTGGGGCCGGTCGTCGCTCACTCGTTCATGCAGACCGTCGGGGTCGAGAACGGTCATTTCGAAGGCTGCTTCCTATCACCGGATCGGTGAGCAGGTCCAAACTAGTCGACCAACGATTGCGTGCCGAGAACGATGGCGAGGGCGAGGCGCTGGGCGTCTTCGGTGTCGGGCTCGGCGGTGTAGATCATGATGCGGAGGTCGTCTGCGGCGACGATGAAGGTGTCGCAGTCCAGCGTGATCGAGCCGACGTCGGGGTGGTCGATGACCTTATGACGCCCGAAGTCCTGGTGCGGCTTCGGAGCGACTGACTCCCAAAGCTTTTCGAACCGCGGGCTCTGCGCGGCGAGGTCGCGGGCGAGCTGCTTCAATCGCTGATCGGCGGGATAGCGGGCAGCGGTCAGGCGTAGGTCGGCGACCAGCCCGGCTTCGAAGTCGGCCTTCTCCTCGGGGGTGTGCACGGCGCGACTGCCCGGACCGACCAGGTGTCGCCAGACGCTGTTGCGTTGAATGCCCTGCCAACTTGTTGTCGGGCCCATCAGCGCGTCGTACGGCGCGTTGGCGACGATGAGGGTCCAGGTTGCGTCGAAGACCGCGACGGGGGTGTTCGCCAGGCGATCGAGCAGGCGTTGCACGCTCGGTGTGATACGCGACGACACGACGTCGAGTCCCGGAGTCGCGTGCCCGGCCAACCGGAAGAGCACGTCGCGCTCGGCGTCGGAGACCCGCAATGCGCGCGTCAGCGCCTCCACGACCTGCACCGAAGGTGAGGTGGCTCGGCCTTGTTCGAGCCGGGTCAGGTAGTCGACGGAGATTCCGGCCAGCCCGGCCAGCTCTTCTCGGCGCAATCCCGCAGCACGCCGGCGCCCACCGACGGGGACGCCGACCGCCGTGGGCCGCACCCGATCGCGCCAGTGGCGCACCGTCCGACCGAACTCCCACGAGTCCATCCCTTTACTGTGCGTGACGGGGGCGGCCTAGAAAAGGGTCTTTCCTGGCACTGGCAGTCCTAGGAAAACCAAACGACTGCCTGACCATCCGGACTGAGCCGAGACTTGCAGACATGAACTCCATTGCATCGGGCACGGTATTGCTCACCGGGCCGACGGGCGGCCTGGGAAAGGCCGCAACACTGGCGATCGCCAATCGGCCCGCTCCGCAGCGCCCCGACCTGCTGCTGGTAGGCAGGGCCGGAACGGCGCTCACCGACGTGGCCGAGGCCGCGCGGGCGGCCGGAGCAACAGTGCAGGAGATCGGCTGCGACCTTGCCCGGCTGGCCGACGTGCGCGACGCGGGGCAGCGCGTCAAGGATCTGCTGCAGGCAGGCGCGATACGCCCGTTGCGGGCAATAGTGGCGAACGCCGGCGTCTCGGTCGTCGACACCCACAACGCCTCCGCAGACGGATACGAGCTCACCTTCGCGGTAAATCACCTCGCCCACGCGCAGCTCATCGGTGATCTCCTCGGCTCGCTGACCGCGCCGGCCCGCATAGTGTTGTTAGGTTCAAATACCTACCACCAGAACATCTTCCGTCGAATTCTGCGCGTCGCACCGGCCCATTGGCGCGATCCGGTCGAGCTCGCTCAGCCCACCGCCGCCGACAAGCCGGCGACAGTCGAGCAGGGCGGGATCGCCTACTCCAATTCCAAACTCGCGGTGCTCTACTACGCGCACGAGTTGCAACGCCGCGCACCGGCCGGGATCAATGTCGCGGTGTTCGAGCCGGGCTTCATGCCCGGCACCGGCTTGAGTAGGGCGTTCGGCCCCGGTCTGCAACGAGTAGGCCAAGCCTTGCAGCGGATTCCGGGCGTCTCGTCCCCGGTGCGATCCGGTCCGGCGCTCGCGTCGATCGTCCTCGACGACCGCTGGGCGCACCTGCGGGGCGGCGCATTCGTCGTCAAAGACCAAGAGCGCGAGGTGAAGCCGTTTGCGGCGGATCCGGCTCGTGAGACACGGCTGTGGGACGCAACGGCCAAACTCCTCAAAGCCGCCACCTGAGCTCAGGTTTCGGCAACGCCCCCGCGGATTGATTCGATGCGGCCGGCCAGCATCGCCGTCCAGTCGGCGACGTATTGCTCGTCGGGGGTGTCCACCTGGGGGGAGTGGAAGACGATGCGGGTGGCCCGTTTACCCAGCAGGGCGTTGATGCCGACAACGGCAATTCTTCGGGCTTCAGCGTCATCGATGTCGGGCGCGCAACCTTTGATCCAGTCGGTGAGTTCGCCGTAGAGCCCGTCACGAAAATCCTTGCTCGCCAACCTGTTCTGAATCAGACCGTTGCAGTATCGGGCTGCCCGCTATGGCTGCACGTGCCGGACGATCGCCTTCTTGTCGATCTTGCCGACCGGGGTCGTCGGCAATGAGGCCATCTCGGCCAGCACGTCCGGCCGGGAATGCGTCGCCACGCCACGCCGAGCGAGGTAGGCGTTCAACTCCGTCAGCGTCACGGGCTTTCCGGTGAAAACCACCGCTGCGCAGATCTTTTCGCCGAGGTAATGATCCGGCAGCGCGACCGCGGCTGCTGACGAGATCGCCGGGTGTGCGCGCAGGTGCTCCTCGAGATCGGCTGCGGCGACAGTTTCGCCGCCGCGGTGGATGACATCTTTCACCCGGCCGGTGACCTCGAGATAGCCGTCGGCGTGCTGACGGACCAGGTCGCCGCTTCGGTAGAAGCCGTCCGGGTCGAAGCTGCGCGCGTTGTCGGTCTCGGCGCGAAAGTACCCGTTGAATGTGTACGGCCCCCGCACCAGCAGTTCCCCTTCCGCGCCGGTGGGCACCGGCTGGCCCCCCTCGTCGACGATGCGCAGTTCGTCATCGGCGGACAGTGGACGGCCCTGGGTGTGGTCGACCAGTTCCGGCGCATCGCCGGGTCGGGTGTAGCAGAGCAACCCCTCGGCCATCCCGAATACCTGTTGCAGGCCCGGCGTCAGTGTTTCGCGTATCCGGCGGGCAGCGTCGCCTTCCAGTTTCGCTCCACCGACTTGCAAGAGCCGCAAGGATTCCGGTTTCACCGGCTCCCATTCGGTGGCCTGCGCCCACAGATTGGCCAACGCCGGAACCAACGCGGTGACCGTGACGCCGTGGTCGGCGATGGCGTCGAATGCCGACTCCGGGCTGGGGTCGGTGAGGAACACCGTGCTGGCGCCGACCGCTATGGCGCCGAGCAATCCGGGGCACGCCAATGGAAAGTTGTGCGCCGCAGGCAATGCCGCCAGGTAGACGTCGTCGGCGGTCAGCGTGCAGACCTCGGCGCTGGCGGTGGCGTTGTAGACATAGTCGTCGTGGGTGCGGGGGATCAGCTTGGGGGTGCCGGTAGTGCCGCCGGAGACAAGCAGCAGCGCCGGGGATGCGGGATCCGGGCTGCTCGGTGCGGGCAGCCGGGCTGGACTCGCGCACACCTGTGGCCACGACAGGAACCATCCTTGGTCGCCGTCGACGATGACGTGTCGCAGCGTGGGATGGTCCTTCATCAGTCCCTGCGCCATCGGGCGGTAGTCGAATCCGCTTGCCGTATCGGGGATTAGCAGAGCCTTGGCCTGGCTGACGGCGGCGAAGTGGCCCAGCTCGGCGGCGCGGTGGCCGGGCAGGCACATCACCGGGATAGCCCCGGCGCGCAGCAGCGCGAACAATGCCACCGCGAACTCGCAGCTGTTCGGCAGTTGGAGCAACACCCGATCGCCCGGTTGGACACCGAGTGCCGCCAGCCCGGCCGCTGCGTGGTCGGCGCGCTCGTCGAGCTGCGCGAAACTCAGTCGCTGTGGTGTACCGGCGTCGAGCACCGCGACGCGGGTGGGCCAGCGCTGCGCCGCATCGGACAACATCGAATCGACGGTTCGGCCGGTCCAGTAACCGGCGGCCCGGTAGCGCGCCGCGCGGTCTGGCGGAAACGGCACAAAGCCTTCCAGGTCAGAAGACGGCATTACTTCCCTCCAGTTGCGCTTGCCCGACGAGCGAAGGGTGGGATGGACGACGCACGTCCATCCCGTCCCACGCGTCCTTCGCCTAGAAGCTAAGCAGGCCGCCGAAGAGGTCGGGCAGCGTCGACGTAACCGCCTCCGCCGATGCCGACGTCGTCGACTCGCCGAGTGCCGTGGCAAGCTGCGTGGGCCAGGTCACCAGCAGGTCATCGAGCAGGCTGCCGCTATTGAGCAGGCCGGTGAAAGGCTCGCCAGTGTCGGCGTAGGGGTCGGTCCAGCCGTTGAGGAGGTCGCCGGTCACGCGACCGGAACCTCAAATACCATCGCTACCAACCTCTCGATCCCAGCTCCCAGGTGCAAGACCTAGTCGACTACCTCGACAGCCGAGCCGACCCCATCTGCTGGTCGTCAAGCGCCCGGCCGGTGGGCCGTGGATCGGCGTCAGCCGTCGAAGTCAACCGCAAGATTCGGTCGCGGGGACCGACGTTTCATCGGCGCCGACTACGGGCGGTAGCGTCCCAGGCACCCCAGCTACTAAAGTAACCAGAAATTTAGGCTAGCCTCCACTAACTAATAGGAGGATCGGTGTGGTAACTGGTGGGGTTCGGGCTCCCGTCGCTGGCAGCCCAGGTGATATCCGCGCGGAGGTCGCCGAACTACTCGGCGTCAGCGCCGATACCGTCGACCCCGGCGGCAACCTCATCAGCCAAGGTCTTGACTCG
>DASQRI010000299.1:0-9339 GCA_035642975.1 Mycobacterium sp. | reverse complement strand
CTGAAAATCCTGCACAGCGAGACGTGGCGACCGGTTGGTAACCGCCAGGTACGCGGGCAGGTCAGCATCTCGGCTCCCGGGGCGTTGGGATCAGGCCGTGCGGAAGCGTGGCTGGCACCCGTGGACTACGGCTCGCGGCTGCGGTTCGCCGCGACGGTGCAGGTCAAAATCCCGCTGGTGGGCGGCAAGCTCGAGAACTCCATCGGAGCCGATTTGGCTGAGAACATCCCTGCAATTCAGCGCTTCACTACAACGTGGATCACCGAACATGCCTAAGCCGCCGTCTGGGTGAGGGTATGAAGAACCGCCTCCGATGATGTTGCCCTTGCCGTCAAAGCACGCGATACCGACGCGCGCACCAGGCTAGCGCTCAGTGAGCGTGGCAACGAGCAGGTCCGCCAACCGATTTCCGGCTGCTTCGCCCAATGTACTGAGGCGATGCCGCAGGTTGAGAGACAGAGTGCTGCCCACGGCTATCGCCGCAATCGATACCGCCGCAGCGCCCCAAACCGGCGGCGTGACGTAGAACTCGCTGGGGTGGTCGCCAAAGAACGACGCCAGATCCTTGGGTCTGCCCAGATTGGACACCACGACAGTATCGACGAATCTGGATCTGTTTCCGGTGAGCCCGAGCAGTCGGGGCATACGCCTCTTGGCGCCGAGCGGGAGCGGGGAGATCAACTGCAGCAGGTCTTGCGCGCCGCGCGCGCGAACCTCTCGTCGGATCGGGTCCGTTTGCTCGGCAACGGCTTTGGCTGCGGACGCAAGATCGATCCGATCTCGGCGCATCGTCGACACGCTGACGGAGGAAACCATGTAGCTGACGACGTCGGTCGACCATTCGGCGGGCCTGAGGTTGACGGGCATGAACGCCATAACTTTGTTCGCGTCATCGTTATGTTGTCGGTTCCATTCCTCGATCGCGATCCCGACCGCACCGATCAGCATGTCGTTGACCGTCGTGCCCTCCGGCCTCCGGGCGTTCAGTTCAGCGAGCTGCTCGGCCTCGATTGTGCGGTGAGCGAAACCAGATCCTGTTCGGCTGTCTGTGGTGTCCGGCGCTACTCGTGCCGGCCGTATTGCGGCGTCTTTGAGCTGGCGTCCACCTTCCAGGGCACGAGCCGCCCGCTCGGAAAAACTCTTCGGGCGCAGCCGCCTCTTGAGATCCCGGGCCTCTTCGAGGGGTAGCGGTGACGGGGGTTCGGGCTTGCCCCGGTATGCGTCGGTGATCGACCGGAGCAGCCGCAACATGCCGATGCCGTCCATTGCGGCATGCGCTGCGTTGAACTGGACGAGATCTCCGTGCGGTCTGCGGGCGACTTGCACGCGAAACGGGGGCGCCTCGTGCACCGGGAACGGCGGCGAATAAAAGTCGGTGCGCAGTCGGGCCAAAGTTGCGTCATCGGGGCAGTCGACTACGGGGATCGACATGCGGATCAAGTCGTCAACAATCTCCCAATGGTCGAACCTCTGGTGGGCCGCCGCGACCACCAGGCGCGAGCGCGCAATGGGATGAGCCATGCACGCGGCGTGGACCGCCGCCTCGAGTTCCGTAGGATCGATTCGCTGCGTGTCCCCTATCTCCATCTGCATGTTCCATGGATCGGAGGCCGACTCAAGATGCAGGAGTGTTTCTTCTCCGCACGTCAGGGGCAGCGTTTGGGTCATACTCAACTCCAGTCGTCGCGGCGGTGACGCCACTTATCAAGACTCCCGATCACACGTCGTTCGTCGTGTTTCACAAACCTGCACCGACGTACTCGTTGACGACCCGCGTTCAGGATGCGCCTAACCTGGTGCCAGACCACCCCTAGCATGCCGTGGTGTCGTCGATTGAGCGATGCTATCCCATCGACTCGGCAGTCGCCCTGACCGACAACACCGGGTGATCGTCGCGTGAGCACAGATGCGCGGTGTGGAGCGCGGTGTTTTCCCGCGCACGCGTCGATCGCGGCGATCTTACTGGCTGCTGAGCTGGCAGGGCACAGAGGACGTTTGCGCGTTTTGGGTGATACGTTGCATCGGTCCACGGAAGCCCTTACTTAAAAGGGGGCGTGCAAGTTGCCTAGGCACACCAGAACCCGGTCGCGCTGCGCCAGGCGGATGTCCGTGCCCCCAACGCCGTGTGCGACGTGCTTGAGGTAATCGATAAGGGGTGTGTTAGCGAATCGCACCCCGTCCCGCTGCTTTTCGTCCACGGAGCCTGGCATGCAGCATGGTGTTGGGACGAACATTTTCTAAACTTCTTCGCCGACAAGGGTTATCGCGCTCTGGCGGTAAGCCTTCGCGGCCACGGAAGCAGCCCGACTCCCAAGCTACGTACCTGTTCGCTGGCCGATTATGTCGAGGATGTCAGCGTAGTTGCCGACAGCCTGCCCCGAAGACCGGTGGTGATCGGCCACTCTTTGGGCGGCGTTATCGTGCAGAAGTATCTGGAGTCGCACGACGCTCCCGCAGGCGTTTTGATGGCGTCCATGCCGCCGCGGGGAAATCTCGGATCCGGCCTGCGCTGGATGAAGCGGCACCCGTGGCATTTCACGAAAATCGCGATCACGGGCCGGTCATTGGCTTATGTCAACACTCCCCAGCTCGCACGGGAGCGATTCTTCTCCGCACAGATGCCGGACTCCCAAGTCGTGCACTACGTGATGCGGCTCCAAGAAGAGAGCACACGAATTGGCTTGGACTGCCTTCTGCTCAACCTGCCCCGGCCGAAACGGGTGACCACGCCGCTGCTGGTCTTAGGGGCGCAGAATGACGGCGCGCACACCACAAAAGAAGTACGTGCAACGGCACGCGCATATCGCACCGAAGCAGAATTCTTCCCGGACATGGGTCACAACATGATGCTCGAGCCTGGATGGGTCGCCGTCGCTGAACGAATGCACAACTGGCTTGGCACTCATGGGTTGTAATGGTCGGTAGCCTTCCCGGCATGACCGACACGCCGAACTCTGCTTCTGCCGCCCCCAATACGTCCGGGGTCGTGCCGAGCGCCGCCGAGGCGCTCGCCCGCCTCGACATGCCGCTGCTCGACGCGATGATGACCCAGCGCGCGGTGCGACGCGTCCTTCCCGACCCGGTCGACGACGCAGTGGTGCTGAAGTGCATCGAGCTGGCGTTGCAAGCACCGACCGGCGCCAACGGGCAGAACTGGGAGTTCATCGTCGTCAAGGACGACCGCATCAAGAAGAAGCTCGCCAAGCGTTACCGACAGGCTTGGTCGCTCTATTACCGCGTGATGATCCGACGGGTCGCTGCCCGCGACGAGTCGATGGAAAAGATCGCGCGTGCGGTGCAGTGGCAGGTCGACCACTTCACCGAGATCCCGGTCCTGGTGGTGGCTTGTCTGCGGCTGGGCGCCCGCGACGGGAAGCTGCCGTTGGTGCCGCTGCCTCATGCGGCCGAGTCGGGATACTACGGGTCGATCTACCCCAGTGTGCAGAACCTGTTGCTGGCGGCACGCGCCACGGGGCTGGGTGGGTCCCTGATTACCTTGCCGCTGTGGAGCGTGGCGTCCGCACGCAGAACTCTCAAATTGCCGCATTCGGTGACACCGTGCTGCGTCGTGCCGCTCGGCTGGCCGCGCGGGCGCTACGGGCCCACAACGCGCAGACCGGTCGCGGAGGTGACACACCTCGATACGTACGGCAATCGAGCATGGAACGACACCTGATCGCTAGTGTCGACAGTCGTCGCGGGACCCGCCGAGGGCTGGCGCGCCTGTGCGCGACAAACGCCGCCTCAATCCTTGGCGAAGCTGTACATCCGGTACGAAAGCTTCCCGCGTTGCAGTTCGCGGTACATCAGCGAGCCCGGCGCAGCGACAAATAGGCTGCCGAAGGGGCGTAGGAACGCGGGCAGATGGTGACCGACCAGGTCCAGGTACCGCGGCGCGAGTTTGTCCAGCCCGCGCACAACCTCCGCATTGATGACCCTCTCCGAGAGCAGCCGCATCGGGGCGTCGGCTATCGCTGCCTCCCACTCGGAGAAGTCCAGGTAGCTGCGGAAGTCGGCGTACAGGAAATGCCCTCCCGGGCGCAGCACGCGCGCCACTTCGGCGAGGAAACGGGGAAAGTCTGGGTAGCCGTGCGAGGCTTCGATATTGATCACCGCGTCAAAGGATTCATCGGCAAAGGGCAGGCTCTCGGCATCGCCGTGCACGAAATCCAGCCCGGGCAGACTGTGCCTTTTCTGACAAAAGGCGATGGCGTCTGCGTTTAAGTCCAGCCCCGTGTAGGACGCCGGGCGCAACGTGCGCACAACGTAGGAGGCTCCACCGCCGTGGCCGCAGCTGACCTCCAGTACCTCTTTGCCGCTGAGATCCGCCTGTGTTGCCGTGCGGTGGTAGAGCTGGATGCCGCACCGGCTGCGCTCATCGGACGCCGCTAGCGGCAGCCCCATCGGCGGATCCTCCTCATAGCCGTAGTTGAGAAGAACGACGTCCTCCGCATCCCACCGGCGGGTCAAGAAGGGATACCAGTACTTCACCATGATCTTTTGGAACCACGAGGCGGTACCGATGGACTTTGAGACGCGGGGCATGCGAGTTACGGCCATACCCCGGGAGTATTCCACCGAAGGGAATCCCCGCGCGGATTATCGGAAACCGCAGGGCGTCCGGCAGGTATGCGTCGGGCGGGGTGGCGTGGCTAAAAGACCCAGGAGCCTCCCGGGTGGCGATCGGCGGCGATATTGGCCAGCAACGCCGCTGTCGCCGTCCTCAGCTTAGCTGGCGTGGTCAGCGACCGATGTAGAGTCAGCGTCGCTCGACACCTTCGCCGTCCGCCGGTAAACCACGGCTCGGCCGCCCCGTGCTGGCGCGGTCGCCACACCGCGCCAGTG
The DNA here is from genome assembly GCA_035642975.1 of Mycobacterium sp. GTDB lineage: Bacteria > Actinomycetota > Actinomycetes > Mycobacteriales > Mycobacteriaceae > Mycobacterium. The sequence goes on along the minus strand of DASQRI010000299.1, from coordinate 4,494 downwards.
ACGCCGTTCGCCCGGCGCATCGGTTGGCGCGAACCGCAATTCGCGCAGCATTGTGCGCAAGGTGATGTCCATCTCCATGTTGGCCAACGCCGCGCCGATACAGCGGTTTACGCCGCCGCCGAACGGAATCCACGAGAAGGGCTTCGGGGCGCTGACGCCGGCGAATCGGTCCGGGTTGAATGACGCCGCGTCCGGAAAGCTCTCTTCTGAGGCATGCGCCATTCGGATACTCAGTATCACTACGGTGTTTTCCGGAATAACCCAGTCCCCCAAGTGGATTCGCTTCTTCGTGCGGCGCGTAGTGCCTTCGAGAACCGACCGGGTGCGCAGCACTTCCCAGATCGTGGTCTGCCGCAACTCAGATCCGCCGGCGTCGACTTCCTCAGTCAGCCGCGACAGCAGCGACGGATGGCGGCGCAACCGCTCCACTGCCCAGGCCAATCCTGAGCTGGTTGTCTCATGACCGGAGGCCACCAAGGTCAGCAACTCGTCGGCGATGTGCCGATCCGGGATCGGCTCACCGTTGTCGTAGCGGGCCTGCACCAGCAGTGCGAGCACGTCGCTGCGGTCTTCGAGGGCCGGGTCGGCCCGCGCGTCGGCGATGAGCGAGTCGACGACAGTGTCGAACCGGCGCCGGTACCGCAGAAATCGCCCTCCCGGACTCCACGGACCCAGATCCCTCCGCATTTTCGGCGGCAGCACGGCGATGGCGCCGACCATTGCGACCAGGGGCGGCAGCAGGCCGCGAAGTTCGTCCAGCGCGGGTCCCTCGGCGCCGAACACGGCACGCAGGATCACGTTGAGGGTCATGCGCATCATCGGCTGCAGTGTTTTGAACTCGCGGCCCTCCGGCCAGGTTGCGATCTCGTGCATCACCTCTTCTTCGATGATGTGCTCGTAGCTTCTCGCCCGCTGCCCGTGAAACGGCGGGACCACCAATTTGCGGCGCGCGAGAAGTTCGTCGCCGGCAAGGCTGAACGTCGACCCGGGACCGAATGCCTCCCCGAGATGCCCCGCCCCTGTCGGACGTTCGATCAGATCGCTGCTCGTGCTGAACACATCCTTGACCAAGATTGGGTCGCTGATCACCACCGCTTTGCCGAAGAGCGGAAAATTAACGGTAAATACACTGCCGTATCGTCGGGCCAGAGCAGCAAACAGTCCATGCGTTACAGACAAGAATGCGATGCCCTGCACGGTCTTCGGTATCCGTGGTCCCGGCGGTAGCCGTACCGCCTCGGTTGTCTCTGTTGCCATGTCTTCCCGCGTTTCTTTCCTCGTCGTGCCGGTGCTCAAACGTATCGGATGTCGCCCCGTCGGGAGGACGTTTGGCGCTGACAGCGCGCCCACAACGGCCTCCGCCGAGCGGTCGTGCAGCCTTCTACAGCCTGCGCGGCTCCGCGTGGGCACGGACTTCAGGTCGTGCTGCACCGTCGCTCGCCAGGGGACACAGGCTCATCAGCAAAATCAAACGCAAATCAATCAACAACACGCGACACTAGGGTGCTTACAGCTTCTTGAGTCTACGAAGGATCTTTAGATATGGCGCATTTGCTGCCAAACTCTGGCGCAGCCGCGGGTTTAGCGGGCTGCCGTTGATGATGTTTAGGTATCGGAGGCCGTGATCGCGCCATTGGGCTACTTGGTCGATGACTTCGTCGGGTGTCCCATTGAAAGTGAGTTCTTTCATGAGTGAAGCCGGGACTTTCGCGGTGTATGACAAGATTGTCTGCTTGTCGATGGTTTGTGGCACCAGGTCCTGCACGCCGGAAAAGTTGGCTCCCAAAGGATGCTGAGCGCCGTGACGCGCCCAGGCGTCTGCGGGTGCGGCCAGCGCCGAGGATTTCATGATGACGGAGTCCAGCGCTTCATCTACGTCGTCGCGATTTCGGCCGGTGACGAGGGCACGCTGTACGGCAGGGGTGATCGACATCGGGTCACGACCGGCATCGGATGCCGCAGCGCGTACGGCCTCGAGTGCGTGGGCGTAGTCGGTGGGGCGAGAGAGAACGAAGGGAACCCAGGCATCGGCATAGCGTCCGGTGGCCCGCAGCATCCGCGGCCCGTGGGCTGCGATCCAGATTTCGGGCCATTTCCCACGGTATGGCGGAAGCGCGAACATGGCGTCGCGTAGGGGAAAGTATGGTGAGTCGCGCGAGACAGGTTCGCCGGCCGAATTCCACAATGTGCGAATTGTGGCGATCGCTTCTTCGAACTGTGCCACGGGTTTGATCCGCGTTACGCCGTAGGGTTCGTTGCCTTCACGTTCCCCGACCCCGATACCGAGGATGGCGCGGCCCCGGGTAAGCAGGTGCAGAGTCGCGGCTGCCTGGGCCGTGACCGCAGGATTGCGGCGACTGGCGTCGGTGACGCTTACGCCGAGTCGCAGTCGGCGCACCCGGTTGCGGGCGGCGAGGTGTCCGAGCATCGTCCAGGGTTCAAGAACGGCGTCAACGTCGGGCACCAATTTCGCTGCCACGCCGAAATACTCAGGTGTCGCGATCGAGCGCGGCATGAACGCGTTCAGATGGTCACCTACCCACAACGAGTCGGCACCTGTTGCGGCGGCAGTCAGGTAACTCGCCCGCAACAGGAGGGTTGGCGACAAGCGCGAGTTGACGATCCCGTCGACGATGCCGAACCGAAATCCGCGCGGAGCCTGCGGCTGATTGCCGCGGACGTTCATCGTCATGCCCATCTCCTCTGTGAAGCCGCTGCCAGTCGACAAGGTAGTGGTTCGTCGGTCGTGGAAGCCTATGTTGGCCGGCTTTTAGGCAGCGCAGTGCTTGACCTGTCGCATCCTCAATCCAGGTGCTGTTCAACGGGTCGTCGCCACACCCGGGCAGGTCGCGAGGCGTGGCCCACGCTGGCCCGACCGGCTTCGACACGGGCCTGAGGCGTGCTTGCCACGACGCCGGTGAGCAGCCCGTGTGTGGCCTAACATACGGCCATCCTTCCCGCACGGGTGACCGTGCGGGAAGGATGGCTATCGCTGCGGTTCAGACCTCAGATGGCGGTTAGCAGCTGCAGTGCCAGGTCGGGGACGACATTGACTGAACTGGACGACAGAAGTGAGCTCAGGTCCGTTGCCAGGCCCCCTCCCAGCATTGACGTGAGGTCGGCTCCTACATTGGGCAGAAGTGCGCTGAGGTCCGTGGTTAGTGTGGTCGGGTCCAGGCCCCCTCCCAGCATTGACGTGAGGTCCGTGGTTAGCGTGCTTGGGTCCAGCGCTCCTCCGAGAAGGCCGCTGAGGTCCGTGGTTAGCGTGCTTGGGTCCAGCGCCCCTCCGAGCAGCGTGCCCGGGTCGAACGAGCCGAGGTCCAACGGGCCGCCCACCACCGTGCTGCTTACTGGGGGTTCGAACGTACCAAATAGTGAGCCGGGCGCTAAAGCGCCGGCGTCGTTGCCCAGGCCCAGGTAGCCGACCAATGGCAGCGCGGCCAGCAGCTTATCGGGATTGGTCAGGATGCTGATGTCGTTCTGGAGGGCATACAGGTAGATCTCGGGGTTCAGGTATCCCAGCAGACCGTTGCCTGCGGTCCCTCCATTCCCATCCAGGAAATACTGGAGGCCCTGCGCGAAGCCGCCCGGCAGGTCCAACGGGTTGGAGGTGTATCCCGAAAGGGGCTCGGAGCCGAGCGGTTGGTCGGCGGGGAAGCCGAATTGGTTGGGTATGCCGGTGAAATCGGTAATTGTTCCGGCGATGGCCGTCGGGATGCTGTAGTCCGTCGGGGCGCCCCACCATAAGAAGCTGCCCTCCTCGAGCGGACTGAAGTCTTTCAGAATGTCTTCACCGAGGGTCAAAGCGTTTGAGAAGACGGATCCCAAGTCGGGGAACTGGATCGGGTCCGCCGACGGACTTGCCGTCAAATTACCGGCGATCGCTTGCAAGGGCTCCAGCAGGTTTATTTGCGCGCCCGACTGATTGGACCAAATGACGTCGCCGCCCTGGAGGCTCGGGAAGTTGCTGGTGTTGGGGGAGATGAGCTGACCAAACAGGTAAAACAGGTTCGTGGTACCCGGCTCGCCCACGCTGTCTTCCAGAGTGGTGGGGAAGGTGGCTCCGGGGGAAAGCAGCGATGTAAGCGACGTGTCGCCATGCAGCCAGCCTCCCAGGTAACCCAACGGGTTAGCGCATTCAAACTCGCAGCCGATGTGGGCGCCATCGATGAACTCGGACTGCGCGAAGCTCTCCAGCAGATTTCCGGTGATGGAATCGGTGAATGAGAACGGCAGAAGGAAGTTCGAAATCGCGGCCACTTGCGGCCAGTTCCCGTCGTCCCATCCCCAGGTGTTGCCGAGGGATTCCATATACCAACTGCCGGTTCCGCCCTGGTTATAGAGCAGATCCAGGGGGTTTGCGGGGTCCAAGATGGCCCCGCCGTTGCCCAGGGTGGCCCCAGGCGGAATCCAGTCCGGCACCCCCCCGGCCAAGCCCGCCGGCCCGAGCGCGTACGCCTCCTCTTGTAAGGCCAGCGACTCCTCGTACGGGAT
>DASQRI010000298.1:0-2463 GCA_035642975.1 Mycobacterium sp. | reverse complement strand
TACCTGCCGATCGAGAGCTTCCGGCGCCGCGACCAGGCCCGCAAAGACCTGGTGGCGTTGGTACAGGAGATCATGAATCAGCGGGTCGCCAACCCGCCCATGGACAAGAGCGATCGCGACATGCTTGACGTTCTGGTGTCGATCAAGGACGAGGAGGGCAATCCCCGCTTCTCCGCCGACGAGGTCACCGGGATGTTCATCTCGCTGATGTTCGCGGGGCACCACACCAGCTCGGGCACGTCGGCGTGGACGCTGATCGAGTTGATTCGCCACACCGATGTCTACGCCGAGGTGCTTACCGAGTTGGAGGAGCTCTACGCCGACGGTCAGGAGGTGAGTTTCCATGCACTGCGCCAAATTCCGAAGCTGGACAACGTGGTCAAGGAGACCCTGCGTCTGCACCCCCCGCTGATCATCCTGATGCGGGTGGCCAAGGGCGACTTCGAGGTCGAGGGCTTCCCGATCCGCAACGGTGACTACGTCGCGGCGTCACCGGCGATCTCGAACCGGATCCCCGAGGACTTTCCCGATCCCGACGCGTTCAACCCGGACCGGTACAACAAGCCCGAACAGGCCGACCTCGCCAACCGGTGGACCTGGATTCCGTTCGGAGCGGGCCGGCACCGTTGTGTCGGTGCCGCGTTCGCAACCATGCAGATCAAGGCGATCTTCTCGGTTCTGTTGCGCGAGTATGAGTTCGAGATGGCGCAGCCCGCCGACAGCTATCGCAACGACCACTCCAAGATGGTGGTCCAGCTGGCCAAGCCGGCGACCGTCAAGTACCGCCGTCGCAGCAAGGAGTGATGATGGGTTACCGGGTCGAAGCCGACTTGGACCTGTGCCAGGGCCACGCGATGTGCGAGCTGGAGGCACCGGACTACTTCCGGGTGCCCAAACGCGGAAAAGTCGAGATCCCCGATCCCGAACCGCCCGACGAGGCCCGCGACGAAGTTGAGCGGGCAGTCCAAATGTGCCCAACCCAAGCACTATCGATCAAAGAAGATTAGGGAGACCGACAATGTCGTCACACTCACGCGCGGATCTCGAAGCATGGGTCGACCGCTGGCTGCAGGCCAATAAGGACTGCGAAAAAGCGGGCGACTGGCGACCGCTGGGAGACTTCTACGCCCCCCAGGCCACCTACGGCTGGAACATCGGACCCAAGGAAGACGTGATGTGCGTCGGGGTCGACGAGATCCGGGACGTCGCGCTCGGCTTGGAGATGGAGGGCCTGGAGAACTGGGTGTACGAGTACCAGAAGGTGCTCATCGACGACAAGCAGGGCGAAATCGTCGGCTTCTGGAAGCAGATCGTCAACAAGACGGACGGCAGCCAGGACGAGATCTACGGCATCGGCGGCAGTTGGTTTCGTCTGAACGACCGCGGGCTCATCGAGTGGCAACGTGACTTCTTCGACTTCGGTCATGTCGCGAAGATGTTCGGGTCGCTGATCGAGTCCGGCGATCTGAGCACCGGCATGCAGAAGCGGATCGAACGCAGCGTGGCCGGCGAGAAGCTGCCCGGCTACTAACCGCTGGGGCAGGCCCCGGTACCCATCTGGTGATCCCCGTTGTTTACAACACGGTGACGCAGGTCATAATGGGCTGCGAATGAGAACACGTTCTACATTGCCGTCCGGCCCCGGCCGGGCCCTCACCCCGACACCCGGGTCAGGGCACTCTGATGGAGGTCAGTCATGAAAACAAAGGGCGCGCTGATCTGGGAGTTCAATCAGCCATGGTCGATCGAGGAGATCGAGATCGGCGACCCCCAAGCGCATGAAGTCAAGATCCAGATGGAAGCGGCCGGCATGTGCCATTCCGACCATCACCTGGTGACCGGCGGCATCCCGATGGCGGGCTTCCCGGTTCTCGGCGGCCACGAGGGCGCCGGCATCGTCACCGAAGTCGGTCCGGGTGTTGACGACATCGCGCCGGGCGACCACGTGGTGCTGTCGTTCATCCCGTCCTGTGGCACCTGTCCGACCTGTCAGGCCGGCATGCGCAACCTGTGCGACCTGGGCGCCGGGCTGCTCGGCGGTGTTGCGGTATCCGACGGCACGTTCCGCATCCAGGCCAAGGGCCAAAATGTCTTCCCGATGACGCTGCTCGGGACGTTCTCCCCGTACATGGTCGTGCACCGCAGCTCGGTGGTGAAGATCGACCCGTCGGTTCCATTCGAGGTCGCCGCACTGGTCGGCTGCGGTGTCACCACCGGCTACGGTTCGGCGGTTCGCACCGCCGACATCCGGCCGGGCCAGGACGTCGCGATCGTCGGCGTCGGCGGGGTCGGCATGGCGGCACTGCAGGGGGCCGTCATCGCCGGCGCTCGCTACATCTTCGCGATCGACCCGGTCGAGTGGAAGCGCGACCAGGCCCTCAAGTTCGGCGCGACGCACGTTTACCCGGACATCAACTCCGCCATGGGCGGGATCATGGAAGTGACCTACGGCCTGATGGCCCA
>DASQRI010000297.1:0-3967 GCA_035642975.1 Mycobacterium sp. | reverse complement strand
GCCAGCAGGTTCGATGTCCACACATTCGAGATCACCCGGGCTATGTGGTACTGCTCTTCGGTCGGCTCGCCGTCGCTCATCGCTCGCGCGAACATCGAGTCGATGATCTTCTCGGCGTGATCAACTTCACCGGCCGCCGACGCGTCGGCGAAGACATAGGCACGGGTCATCGCCTCGGTCAGCAGCGGATTGCGCTGCATCGCGCGATTGAGTTTGCTGACCATGAAATTCAGCCGCTGGTAGGACGTCCCCCCTGCCAGGGCGGAGCGGTCGGTCTTGGCGTCGATGCGTTCGAACTCCCGGCCCAGCGCGGACACCAGCAGGTGCACCTTGGAGGGGAAATACCGGTACAGCGTGCCGACTGCGACGTCGGCACGATCGGCCACCGCGCGCATCTGAACAGCCTCGTAGCCGCCCTTGGAGGCGATGGCCATCGTCGCGTCCAGGATGCGCTTGCGACGCTCGCGCTGTGCTTCAGACCCGAGCTCGGACTCGGCAAGTACCGCCACGTTCATCACCTCACGAGGCTGCGCGCTGGACGTACTCGAGGGTTGACCCGAGTCGGCATGGGCTGGCCCCGGAACGGAAGGGGTCATTTGACGGACAGCTCCTTTTCTTGCGTCCTCGCTCGAAACGATACGCATGCCGAGCGCGAATTTCTCACCTCCGTGCCGCCGGGACACCGGGATGTCCTGCTGCGATGGCATTCGACTTGACGGTCGATCGCTGGCACTATTAGAACACGTTCTAGTGCTGTGCGGGCCGTCTCGGGCGGTGCCATTTCCCGTCGACCAAGGAGTCCAGGTGGCTATGACCTCCAGTACGAACGTCACCGACGAACAGTTTGCGGCGCGCGAGTTGGTGCGCGACTGGGCGGCCGGGTCCGGCGCGACGGCGGCGGTCCGGGATATCGAGCAAGGTGAGCCAAAAGCCTGGCAGCCGGTCTTCGACGGCCTTGCCGGTCTGGGGTTGTTCGGTGTCGCGGTGCCCGAGGAGGCCGGTGGCGCCGGCGGCAGCATCGAGGACCTGTCCGCGATGGTCGAGGAGGCCGCCAGAGCGCTGGTGCCCGGGCCGGTGGCGACCACCGCGCTGGCCACGCTGGTGGTCTCCGACCCGCAGCTGCTCGCCGCTCTGGCCGCCGGCGAACGCACCGCCGGGGTGGCGCTCGACGGTGACGTCGAGTTCGACGAGGCGACCTCCCGGGCCTCGGGCACTGTGCCGTGCGTGCTGGGGGCCTCCGAAGATACCGCCGACGGGCTGCTGTTGGTGCCGGCCGGCGGAAAGTGGCTTCTTGTCGACGCCTTGAAAGGCTCGGCGGGCGGGGTGGCCGTAGAGACGCTGCAGGCCACCGACTTCTCTCGGCCACTGGCGCGGGTGGTGCTGACCTCAGCGCCGGCAAGTGTGCTGGACGTCGCCGCGGACCGGCTGGTCGACCTGGCCGCGACCGTGTTGTCCGCCGAAGCGGCGGGCGTCACCCGGTGGGCGCTGGACACCGCGGTCGCGTACGCCAAAGTGCGCGAGCAGTTCGGCAAGCCGATCGGCAGCTTCCAGGCGATCAAGCACCTGTGCGCCGAGATGCTGTGCCGCGCCGAGCAGGTGGCGGTCGCCGCCGCCGACGCGGCCCGCGCCGCAGGCGATAGCGATCCCCGCCAGTTGTCCATCGCCGCCGCGATCGCCGCGGGCATCGGGATCGAGGCCGCCAAGGCCAACGCCAAGGACTGCATCCAGGTGCTCGGCGGCATCGGCATCACCTGGGAGCACGACGCCCACCTGTACCTGCGCCGGGCCTACGGGATCGGGCAGTTCCTCGGTGGCCCGGCGCGCTGGCTGCGGCGGACCGCCGAGCTGACCCAGGCCGGCGTGCGCCGCAACCTCGACATCGACCTGAGCGAGGTCGCCGACCTGCGGCCCCAGATCGCCGAAGCGGTCGCCGGGGTCGCCGCACTGGCCGACGACAAGCGTCAGGCCGCGCTGGCCGAAGCCGGGTTGCTGGCACCGCACTGGCCCGCGCCCCATGGGCGTGGCGCGGGGCCGGCCGAGCAACTGCTGATTGATCAGGAAATGGCAGCGGCCGGGTTGGCGCGCCCCGACCTGGTGATCGGCTGGTGGGCGGCACCGACCATCCTCGAGCACGGCACGCCCGAGCAGGTCGAGCGTTTCGTGCCGGCCACCCTGCGCGGCGAGATCTTCTGGTGCCAACTCTTTTCCGAGCCGGGCGCGGGCTCGGACCTGGCGTCGTTGCGCACCAAGGCGGTGCGGGTCGACGGCGGATGGGAGCTGACCGGGCAGAAAGTGTGGACATCCTCGGCGCACAAAGCGCAGTGGGGTGTGTGCCTGGGCCGCACCGATCCTGACGCACCGAAACACAAAGGGATCACCTACTTCCTGATCGACATGAGCTCGCCCGGCATCCTGATCCGTCCGCTGCGCGAGATCACCGGCGACGCACTGTTCAACGAGGTCTTTCTGGACGGAGTGTTTGTTCCCGACGAGATGGTGGTCGGCACGGTGAACGACGGCTGGCGGCTGGCGCGCACCACGTTGGCCAACGAGCGGGTTGCGATGGCCCAGGGCACCGCGCTGGGCAACCCGATGGAACAGCTGCTCGCGGCGGCCGCCGAGATCAATCTCGATGTCGCCCAACAGGATCGGCTGGCAAGGTTGATCATCACCGCCCAGGTTGGCTCGCTGCTCGACCAGCGCATCGCTCAGCTCGCGGTGGGCGGCCAGGACCCCGGCGCGCAATCCAGTGTGCGCAAGCTCATCGGGGTGCGCTACCGACAGGCGCTGGCGGAGTTCCGGATGGATCTGAGCGACGGGGCGGGTGCCGTCGAGGACAAGATCGTGCACGACTTCCTCAACACCCGCTGCCTGACAATCGCCGGCGGCACCGAGCAGATCCTGCTGACGCTGGCCGCCGAACGGCTGCTCGGTCTGCCGCGCTGACGTTTTCCCGCGAAATTGCAGCGAGGGTCATGATTTTCACCGGGTAGCGACCCTGGGCGCAATCTCGATGTGGAAGACGCGGGCTGACAGGTGCCAGTAAGCTCAGACATCACGATGGGTACTGTGCTGATCCCGATTCCGGATCGCGACTTCGACCCGACCGAGGTCGCGGTCAGTTGGCAGGTGCTGCGTGCCAACGGTCACCGGGTCGTCTTCGCCACCGAGAGCGGCACGCCCGGGGCGGCCGACGACATCATGGTGAGCGGTCGCGGTCTCGACTTCTGGTCTGCGCTACCGGTATTGGGCGCTATCACGCTCGTGGGGCGGATACTGAGGGCGAACAAGGATGCTCGCCGCGCGTACCACGAAATGCTGCAATCGCCGGAGTACCAGCAGCCATCCAGCTGGGCCGACGCAAGCCTCGACGGCATCGACGCGTTGCTGCTGCCCGGTGGTCATCGTGCCCGCGGAATGCGCTCCTACATCGACAGCGAGACACTCCAGCGACTCGTCGTTGATGCCTTTGCCCGCGGGCTGAAGGTGGCCGCGATCTGTCACGGCGTGCTGCTGGCCGCCCGCAGTGTGGATCCCGCCACGGGCCATTCGGTGCTCTACGGGCGCCGCACAACGGCGCTGACGTGGGCGCTGGAGCGCACCGCCTGGCGCCTGAGCCGGATCACCCGATTCTGGGATCGCAACTACTACCGCACCTATAGCGAGGAGCCGGGGCAGCCGTCGGGATACATGTCGGTGCAATCCGAAGTCACCCGTGCCCTGAAAAACCCCGCGGACTTCTGCGACGTCGAGCGGGGATCGCCGCATTGGCGGACCAAGACCTCGGGGATGGCGCGAGACACCGCAACCGATTCACGGCCGGCATTCGTCGTCGAGGACGGTTCCTATGTGTCAGCCCGCTGGCCGGGCGACACCCACACGTTCGCAAACGTGTTGTCCCAGAAGCTTTGACGTCCGGAGCCGCCAGGCGGGGATCGGGTTAGACCTTGCGGTTCTCAGATTTGAT
>DASQRI010000296.1:0-3914 GCA_035642975.1 Mycobacterium sp. | reverse complement strand
CGCCCGCGCAGATACTCGTACGTGGTGGCATCGGGTGCCACCATTCCGGCCCGCGCCCCGGCTTCGATACTCATGTTGCAGACCGTCATCCGGGCCTCCATCGACAGCGATTCGATGGCGCTGCCGCGGTATTCGATGACGTGGCCCTGGCCACCGCCGGTGCCGATCTTGGCGATCACCGCAAGGATGATGTCCTTGGCCGTCACCCCGGGCGGCAGCTGCCCGTCGACGTTGACCGCCATCGTCTTGAACGGTCGCAGCGGCAATGTCTGGGTGGCCAGCACGTGTTCGACCTCGGAAGTCCCGATGCCCATTGCCAATGCGCCGAACGCGCCGTGCGTCGAGGTGTGGCTGTCACCGCACACGATCGTCATTCCCGGCTGGGTCAGACCCAATTGGGGGCCGACGACATGCACGATGCCCTGCTCGATGTCGCCCATCGGGTACAGCCGGATCCCGAATTCCGCGCAGTTGCGCCGTAGCGTCTCGACCTGGTTGCGCGATATCGGATCGGCGATCGGCTTGTCGATGTCGATCGTCGGCACGTTGTGGTCTTCGGTGGCCAGCGTCAAGTCGGGACGGCGCACCGGGCGACCGGCCAGGCGCAGACCGTCGAAGGCCTGCGGACTGGTCACCTCGTGCGTTAAGTGCAGATCGATGTAGATCAGGTCGGGCTCGGTTTCACCGCCGGAAGTCACCACATGGTCGTCCCAAACCTTTTGCGCCAGCGTGCGCGGACGTCCGGCATCGCCGTGGGCTGAAGTTTTCGTCACGAGGTCATCCCAATTCTTCGATCTCACTATGCGAGACGTTAGTATCTCTCTATGAGACAGGATAGCGGCATCGGCGTCCTTGACAAAGCTGTGGGGGTACTGCACACGATCGCGGAATCACCCTGCGGGTTGGCCGAATTGTGCGATCGCACCGGTCTACCCAGGGCAACCGCACACCGATTGGCCGCCGGCTTGGAAGTTCATCGGCTGCTGGCGCGCGACGGCGAAGGTCGCTGGCGTCTGGGTCCGGCGGTCAGCGAGCTGGCCGCTCAGGTCAACGACCCACTACTGGCGGCCAGCGCGGCGGTGCTCCCTCGACTGCGCGAGATCACCGGCGAGAGCGTGCAGCTGTACCGACGCGAGGGCAGCTCGCGAATTTGCATCGCCGCGCTGGAACCGCCTGCGGGCCTTCGCGATACGGTTCCGGTCGGGGCGCGCCTGCCGATGACGGCGGGTTCTGGCGCCAAGGTGCTGCTGGCCTACAGCGATGACGCCACCCGGGCGGCGGTGCTGCCCGCCGCGAAATTCACCGACCGCGCGCTGACCGAGGTTCGACGCCGCGGTTGGGCCCAAAGCGCAGCCGAACGCGAGCCCGGAGTCGCTAGCGTGTCGGCGCCGGTGCGCGACGCCCACGGCGCGGTGATCGCGGCGATCTCGGTGTCGGGTCCGATTGACCGGATGGGCCGCCGCCCGGGCGAGCGCTGGGCGGCCGACCTGCTGGCAGCGGCTGACGCACTGGCTCGCCGGCTGTGATTCGCGCCGCATTGCCCGCCATTCGGGCTTCGGCATCGGCGACCTGACACACTGTCGCCATGGGAACCAACCAGCGCGCGCAGATAACCATGTCCGACGCGGAGATCGCCGATTTCGTCACCAGTAGCCGCACCGGCACACTGGCCACCATCGGTGCGGACGGGCAGCCGCACTTGACCGCGATGTGGTACGGGGTCGTCGATGGCGAGATCTGGTTGGAGACCAAGGCCAAGTCGCAGAAGGCCGTCAACCTCACGCGCGATCCGCGGGTGAGCTTTCTGCTCGAGGACGGCCAGACCTACGACACCTTGCGAGGCGTGTCCTTCGAGGGCGTCGCGGAGATCGTGGACGATCCGGACGCGATATTCCGAGTCGGGGTCAGCGTGTGGGAGCGCTACACCGGCCCCTACACCGACGAGATGAAGCCCGCCGTGGACATGATGATGAACAAGCGGGTGGCTGTGCGCATCGTCAGCCGTCGCACTCGTTCGTGGGATCACCGCAAGCTCGGCATACCTGCGATGCCGGTGGGCGGCTCAACCGCGCCTGCCGCCGGCTAGCGCGTACATACCCGCATTTGGATGAGTAGCCCCGATGGGATTCGAACCCACGCTACCGCCGTGAGAGGGCGGCGTCCTAGGCCGCTAGACGACGGGGCCGGAACCGATCCGAGCAGCCAGCATAGCTCACTGCCGAACGCCCACCTAATCGCTTGGCGGCCCAACGACGTTGGAAGAGCGCTGAAAAAATACTGCTGGGGTACCAGGACTCGAACCTAGAATGGCTGAACCAGAATCAGCTGTGTTGCCAATTACACCATACCCCATTGGCTGCCTAGAACTGCTGGTCAGAGGCTTGCCCGCGGGCGATACGCGGTCGTGTTGCACTGCTGCCAGCCGTTGTGGGCCGACGAGCAGACTACCAAACAAACGGGTCGGATCTCACCCGCGCCCGACCCGCCCGCGGCCTTCCCCGGCCGCTGCCGACCGCGGTGGTGTCGGCCTCCGGCGCATGCCGGCGGGTGACAAACCGACTCCCCACCGCGGACCGGCGGCTAGGGCGACGACTATCCTTTTCGCACAACGGGATTCGATAATGTCCCGATTCCGGCGACGGTGACGCTCACGGTGTCGCCGTCTTCGATGGGTCCAACGCCGGCGGGTGTGCCGGTCAATATCAGATCGCCCGGCAGCAACGTCATCACCGCCGAAATCCATTCGACGATTGCGCCGACGTCGTGAATCATCAACGAGGTGCGGCTGTCCTGTTTGACCTCGCCGTTGACTTCAGTACGCAGTTCCAGGTCGGCCGGGTCGATGTCGGTAGCGATCCACGGGCCGACCGGGCAGAACGTGTCGTGGCCCTTCGCCCGTGTCCATTGGACGTCGGCCTGCTGCTGGTCGCGGGCCGACACATCGTTGGCGATGGTGTAACCAAGGATGCTCTCGGCGGCGTGCGCGGCCGCGACGTCCTTGCAGGCCCGGCTGATGACGACCGCCAACTCGCCCTCGAAATGCACAGGCGATGCGTTGGCCGGCAATCGAATCGGCACGTTCGGCCCGACGATCGCGGTGTTGGGTTTCAGGAAGATCACCGGGTCGGCCGGCGCTGGGCCTGTTGTACCGCCCATCTCGGCGATGTGATCGGCGTAGTTCTTGCCGATGCAGACCACCTTGCTGGCCAGTATCGGAGCCAGCAGACGCACGTCGGCCAGCGGCCAGGAGCGGCCGGTGAAAGTCGGGGTGCCAAACGGATGCTCGGCGATCTCGCGGGCGGTCATCCCGCCGGTGTCGTCCAGGTCGCCCTCGATGCTGACAAACGCGACACCATCGGGACTGGCAATTCGGCCAAGGCGCATTTGCCTGAGCCTAGTGAGGCGCCACGGGGATCCAGGCAGCCGGGGCGGTTGTCGCTTTAGCGTCAGCGCTCACAGGGCTGTGCGAGCATGGGCTGATGCCGACGGACCCGAGTGGCACGGTCGGAATCAGCACGGGCCGACGCTGGACGATCGTCCTGGTCTCGCTGGTGGTGACGGCGAGCGCGTTCATCTTCATCAACGGCGTCGCTTTTCTGATCCCCGCCCTGGAAGACGACCAGGGCACGCCGTTGGCCGAGGCGGGCTTGCTGTCATCGATGCCCAGCCTTGGCATGGTGGCAACGCTGATTGCGTGGGGCTACGTACTCGACAGGGTGGGCGAACGCATCGTGCTCACCGTCGGTTCGGCGTTGACGGCGGCGGCCGCCTACGCGGCGACCACCGTGCACACGATGGTGGCGTTCGCCGTGTGGCTTTTTATCGGCGGGATGGCGGCCGCCAGCTGCAACTCGGCCGGCGGTCGGCTGGTCTCCGGGTGGTTTCCGCCCGAGCAGCGCGGGCTGGCGATGGGC
>DASQRI010000295.1:0-10201 GCA_035642975.1 Mycobacterium sp. | reverse complement strand
GATGCCGAACTCATCGACTTGGTCACCGCCGAACTGGGCCCGGACTGGCCGCGTTTGGTGGCGCCAGTCTTCGACGCCAAGAAGGCGGTCGTGTTCGACGATCGCTGGGCCAGCGCCCGCGAAGACCTGGTCAAGCTCTGGCTGATCGACGACGACGAGGCCAACGCCGACTGGGCGCGGCTGTCGGAGCGGTTCGAGGGCGCCGGCCATGTGGTGGCGACCCAGGCGACCTGGTGGCAGGGCAAGGCATTGGCGGCCGGGCGTCAGATCCACGCCTCGCTGTACGGCCGGATCGCTGCCGGCGCGGAGAACCCGGATGCCGGTCGATACAGCGCTGAGGTCGCGGTGGTAACCGGTGCGTCGAAGGGCTCGATCGCCGCGTCGGTGGTCGGACGTCTGCTCGACGGCGGCGCCACCGTGATCGCGACGACGTCGAAGCTCGATGACGAGCGGCTGGCCTTCTACCGGGCGCTCTACCGCGACCACGCCCGCTTCGGTGCCGCACTATGGGTGGTGGCGGCCAACATGGCGTCCTACTCCGACATCGACGCACTCGTCGAATGGGTCGGCCATGAGCAGACCGAAAGCCTTGGCCCGCAGTCGATTCACATCAAGGACGCCCAAACCCCCACACTGCTGTTCCCGTTCGCGGCACCGCGAGTGGCCGGCGACCTGTCCGAGGCCGGTTCGCGCTCGGAAATGGAAATGAAGGTTTTGCTGTGGGCGGTGCAGCGGCTGATCGGTGGTCTGTCCAAGATCGGCGCCGATCGCGACATTGCTTCACGGCTGCACGTGGTGCTGCCCGGCTCGCCCAACCGGGGCATGTTCGGCGGCGACGGCGCATACGGTGAAGCCAAGTCGGCGCTGGACGCGGTGGTCACCCGTTGGCAGGCCGAGTCGTCTTGGGCGCAGCGAGTCACCCTGGCGCATGCGCTGATTGGCTGGACCCGCGGCACCGGGCTGATGGGGCACAACGACGCGATCGTCAGCGCCGTCGAAGAAGCCGGTGTGACAACGTATTCCACCGAAGGGATGGCCGCCATGCTGCTCGGGCTCTGCGACATCGAGTCCAAAGCGGCAGCAGCTATCGCGCCGATCAAGGTGGACTTCACCGGCGGCCTCGGCGAGGCCGACCTCGACATGGCCGAACTGGCCGCCAAGGCCCGCGAGGAGCACGCGGCGAACGCCGCAGAAGACGGGGCTGACGACACCGCCGACGGAGGTACCATCGCTGCGCTGCCGTCGCCGCCGCGCGGCTACACCCCGGCGCCGCCACCGGTGTGGGACGACCTCGACGTCGACCCGGCCGATGTGGTGGTCATCGTCGGCGGCGCCGAACTCGGCCCGTACGGCTCGTCGCGGACCCGCTTCGAGATGGAGGTCGACAACGAACTGTCGGCGGCCGGCGTGCTCGAGTTGGCCTGGACCACTGGGCTGATCAAGTGGGAGGACGATCCGACACCGGGTTGGTATGACACCGAATCCGGTGACCTGATCGACGAGGCCGAACTGGTCGAGCGCTACCACGACGTCGTCGTGGAACGCGTCGGCATCCGTGAGTTCGTCGACGACGGCGCGATCGATCCCGACCACGCCTCACCGCTGCTGGTGAGCGTGTTCTTGGACAAGGACTTCACGTTCGTCGTCTCATCAGAGGCTGACGCGCGCGGGTTCGCCCAGTTCGACCCGGAGCACACCGTGGTGCGGCCGGTCCCTGATTCCAGCGACTGGCAAGTTACCCGCAAGGCGGGCACCGAGATTCGCGTGCCACGCAAGACCAAGCTGTCGCGGACCGTCGGCGCGCAGATCCCCACCGGGTTCGACCCGACCGTGTTCGGTATCACCCCGGACATGGCCAACTCGATCGACCGGGTGGCGCTGTGGAACATTGTCGCGACCGTCGACGCATTCCTGTCGTCGGGTTTCACACCGACCGAGCTGATGCGATGGGTGCACCCCGGCCTGGTGGCCAGCACTCAGGGCACCGGCATGGGCGGGATGACGTCGATGCAGACGATGTATCACGGCAACCTGCTCGGCCGGAGCAAGCCCAACGACATCCTGCAAGAAGTTCTGCCGAACGTCGTTGCCGCACACGTCATTCAGAGTTACGTCGGGAGCTACGGCGCGATGATCCACCCGGTCGGCGCGTGCGCCACCGCGGCGGTCTCAGTCGAGGAGGGTGTGGACAAGATCCGCCTTGGCAAGGCCGAGCTGGTGGTCACCGGCGGCTTCGACGACCTGACGCTGGAGGCCATCATGGGCTTCGGTGACATGGCCGCGACTGCCGAAACCGCGATGATGCGCGGCAGGGGCATCGCGGATTCGAAATTCTCCCGGCCCAATGATCGGCGCCGGCTGGGCTTCCTCGAAGCCCAGGGCGGCGGCACCATCTTGCTGGCTCGCGGGGATCTCGCGGTCAAGATGGGTCTGCCGGTGCTCGCGGTAGTCGGGTACGCGCAGTCGTTCGCCGACGGTGTGCACACCTCGATCCCGGCTCCGGGCCTGGGCGCTTTGGGTGCCGGACGTGGCGGCAAGGACTCTGCGCTGGCACGGTCGCTGGCCAGGTTGGGCGTCGGCGCTGACGACGTCGCGGTGATCTCCAAACACGACACCTCGACGCTGGCCAACGACCCCAACGAGACCGAACTGCATGAGCGGCTGGCCGATTCGCTCGGCCGCTCCGACGGCGCGCCGTTGTTCATCGTGTCGCAAAAGAGCCTCACCGGGCACGCCAAGGGCGGCGCGGCGGTGTTCCAGATGATGGGGCTGTGCCAGATCCTGCGCGACGGAGTGATCCCGCCCAACCGCAGCCTGGATTGCGTCGACGACGAACTCGCGAGCTCGGCGCACTTCGTCTGGATTCGCGACACGCTGCGGCTCGGCGGAAAGTTCCCGCTGAAGGCCGGGCTGGTGACCAGCCTCGGGTTCGGCCACGTCTCCGGCCTGGTGGCGCTGGTGCATCCGCAGGCCTTCCTAGCCACGCTGGACGCCGAGCAGCGCGCCGACTACCAGCGACGGGCCGACGCGCGTGTGCTGGCCGGACAGCGCCGGCTGGCCTCGGCGATCGCCGGCGGCCGCCCGATGTACGAGAAGCCGGCCGACCGTCGCTTCGACCACGAGGTAGCTGAGAAGCCACAGGAAGCGGCAATGTTGCTCGACGCAGGGGCGCGGTTGGGCGACGGCGACCTTTACCGTCTTTAACCACCTCCTATGACCATCCGATAGGTTCTTAGCCAATATGAGCATCGTCGGTGTGGGGATAGACCTTGTCTCGATTCCGGAATTCGCCGAACAGGTCGACCAGCCCGGAACCGTCTTCGCCGAGACGTTCACGCCAGGGGAGCGCCGCGACGCCTCGGACAAGAGTTCATCGGCAGCGCGCCACCTGGCGGCCCGCTGGGCCGCCAAGGAGGCTGTGATCAAGGCGTGGTCCGGGTCGCGGTTCTCACAGCGGCCTGTGTTGCGCGAAGACATCCACCGTGACATCGAGGTGGTGACTGACATGTGGGGACGACCACGGGTCCGGCTGACCGGTGCGATCGCCAAGCATTTGGCCGACGTGACGATCCACGTGTCCCTGACCCACGAAGGCGACACCGCGGCCGCGGTGGCCATCCTGGAACTGCCGTAGCCTTTCGGCGCCCAGGGAGTCACCGAGATCGACGTTAGAGCGGCTTTTCCGCTCGTTTTTCGCGCTGGCGTCGATCTCGGCGTTGAGTAACCTCGGGATCGTGAGCAATCTGGTTGAACGGGTGCGCCAGGTGTTGCCGTCGGTGCGTCGCGATCTGGAAAGCCTGGTGCGCATCCAATCGGTGTGGGCCGACCCGGCCCGTCGCGACCAGGTGCAGCGCAGTGCCCAAGCTACCGCTGATCTGTTGTCGCAGGCCGGTTTTGCCGACGTGCAGATCGTCAGCGAGGGCGGTGCACCCGCGGTCATCGCCCGGCATCCGGCGCCGCCGGGCGCCCCCACCGTGCTGCTGTATGCCCACCACGACGTGCAGCCCGAAGGCGATCCTGCGCAGTGGGCGTCGCCGCCGTTCGAGCCGACCGAACGCGACGGCCGACTTTACGGGCGCGGCAGCGCCGACGACAAGGCCGGTATTGCAACGCATTTGGCGGCGTTTCGCGGACACGGCGGCCGGCCGCCGGTGGGGGTGACGGTATTTGTCGAAGGCGAGGAGGAGTCGGGTTCGCCGTCGCTGGGCCGTCTGCTGGCCGCGCATCGTGACGCGTTGGCCGCCGACGTGATCGTCATCGCGGATTCGGACAACTGGAGCACCGACGTCCCCGCGCTGACGGTGTCGTTGCGTGGGCTGGCCGATTGTGTGGTCGAGGTGGCCACCCTCGACCACGGCCTGCACTCCGGCCTGTGGGGAGGCGTGGTTCCGGACGCGCTGATGGTGCTGGTGCGGCTGCTGGCCAGTCTGCACGACGACGACGGCAACGTCGCTGTCGCCGGCCTGCACGAAAGCACCGCCGCGGCAGTGGATTACCCCGCCGAGCGGGTGCGCGAGGAATCGGGTCTACTGGACGGGGTAACCGAAATCGGTTCCGGCTCGGTGCCGCAGCGACTGTGGGCCAAGCCGGCGATCACCGTGATCGGCATCGACACCACATCCATTGCGGCGTCGTCGAACACGCTGATCCCAAGGGCACGGGCCAAGGTCAGCATGCGCGTCGCCCCCGGCGGCGATGCGGCCACGCATCTGGACGCCCTGCGCGCCCACCTGGAAAGCCATGCGCCCTGGGGCGCGCATGTGACGGTGACTCCCGGAGACGTCGGGCAGCCCTATGCCATCGACGCCAGCGGCCCGGTCTACGACGCCGCGCGGGCGGCGTTCCGGCAAGCCTGGGGCACCGAGCCAATCGATATGGGGATGGGCGGCTCGATCCCGTTCATCGCCGAGTTCGCTGCCGCGTTCCCGAAGGCGGCGATCCTGGTCACCGGTGTAGAGGATCCGGCGACGCAGGCCCACAGCGTCAACGAGAGCCTTGACCTGGGCGTGCTGGAACGGGCCGCGATTACCGAGGCGCTGCTGCTCAACCTGCTGTCTACGCCGACTGGGTAAAGGCTAGCGATTCGCCGCTTTTCGGTAAGCGTCCCTGTCCAATGAGAGCCGTTCGAATAGGACGGAGCAGCGATGGGCGCAACTGTGCAAATCCGAACGAACACGACTCGGATACCGGCACGCCTGGACCGATTGCCCGGGTCGAGGTTTCACTGGCGCATTGTTGTTGGCCTCGGCGGGGTTTGGGTCCTCGACGCAATCGAGGTCTCGTTGGTCGGCAGCGGGTCTTCTCGACTCACTCAGCAAGGCAGCGGCATCCACCTCAACGCGGCACGCTTGGGGTGTATCTGACCGCGACTATTGCGACCGCGTTCGCCTTCGCGCCCTGGTATTTCTTCGTCGCGCGCTTTTCACCGGGTCTGGATTAGGAGGCGAATACAAGGCCATCGCCTCGGCGATCGACGAGTTCATCCCAGCGCGTGTGCGCGGTCGTGTGGATCTGGTGATCAGCGGATCGTACTGGCTGGGTGCCGCCGGAGGAGCGGCCGGCGCACTGGTCCTGCTGAACACGTCGATCTTCCCGATGGATGTCGGATGGCGACTCAGCTTCGGTATTGGTGGAACTCCTGTTTGGTATCGCGGGCGAGCGACGCTCGCTGGAGGAACTGGCATTGCCGTTGACAATGGCCGAGGCTGAGCGCCGGGACGAGTCGGCGGCACCCGAGGACGATCTCGATCCGGGGATTGCTGGGCGAGCCTAAACCGACAGGTCGCGGCGAAGTTTGGCCAAGTGCGCTACACCGTGGCCAGGACGAAACCCATTCCCGTCGGTCATGACTCGTCGGCCTGCAGCTCGAATATCGGGATGGTGCGCGTGGTTTTTGACTGGTAGCTCGCGAACGCGAACGCGGGTACGGTCGCGTTGATCTTGGGGATGATCGCCCCACGTTCGGACGAGTCGAGCTCGTGCGCGACGACGTCGAACGAGTCGGTGGCGACTTCAACGTGCGCCCGCGGGTTGGCCCGCAGGTTGTGCACCCACGCCGGGTTGACGTCGGCGCCACCGTAACCGGCGACGATCAGCAGTTTGCCGTCGATACGGAAGACCACCAGCGGCGCGACGCGCGGCTCGCCGGACTTCGCGCCCTTCGTAGTGAGTAGCAACAGCTCGTTGCCTTCGAATCGCCCGCCGACCTTGCCGGCGTTGGTGCGAAACTCGTCGGTGATGTTGTTGTTGAGCGCCTTGAGCGTCTCGGTATCGGGTGTTTGACTCACTCTGGACGAAGCTATTTGGTCGCGCCGTCTATTCCTCGCGGAGCGCGCCGCGTTGTACGGGGTAGCGAGGCGGCCAGTCAGACCGACAACTCGCGGCGCAGTTTGGCCACGTGTCCGGTGGCCTTGATGTTGTATTGCGCTTCGGCGATCTTGCCCTTCTCGTCGACGACGAACGTCGAGCGGATGACGCCTTGGACGGTCTTGCCGTACATCTTCTTTTCGCCGTACGCCCCGTAGGCGGTCAACACCTTTCGGTCGGGATCGGACAGCAGCGGAAACGTCAGCTTTTCGGCGTCACGGAATTTGGCCAGCTTCTCCGGCTTGTCGGGGGAGATGCCGACGACGGCAAGGCCGGCGCCGTTGAGCTCGGCCAGGTTGTCGCGGAAGTCGCAGGCCTCTTTGGTGCAGCCCGGAGTCGACGCGGCGGGGTAGAAGTACACAATGACGCGCCGGCCCTTGTAGTCGGCCAGGGATACCTTCTTCCCGTCGGCGTCAGGCAGCGAGAAGCTGGGCGCCTTGTCGCCGGGCGCCAGGCGTGCGGTGTCGGTCAAGGAGATGCCTTTCTGTTCACCGGCACGTGGGATGAGCGCCGGCTGATCTAGGGTAGGTCGGCAGGCACCAACCTAGACCGAGCCTCGTCTTGGTTCGCCGACGACAGGGAGGATGAGCGTGGCGGAGCGGGATCCCGACACCATCAAGCAGGAGATCGATCAGGCCCGCGACCAGCTCGCGTCGACCGTCGACTCACTCGCTGTGCGGGCCAATCCGCGCCGACTCGCCGACGACGCCAAGGCCCGAGCGATCGGGTTCGTCAAAAAGCCGGCGGTGGCGATCTCGCTGGCCGGGATCGCGGCGCTGGCCGCTGCCCTGGCAATCCGCAAGATTCGCAATCGGTAACCCAGCGCGAGGGTTTACCGATCGCGTCCGACCAGGACAACCGGGTCAAAGCTCTGCTGGCATTGCCAGGCGCCCCTATGCTGATGAACCGGGAAATCGGGAGCGGAAGCGGCGGAGGGTCGAATGGCCGACACGCAGAACCGCGTCACCGCCGAACAGTTGCTGAGGGACGTCAAGGCCTTCTTCGATCACGGCGAGTTCTTCCGCGCCTACGACCTGGCGACCGACGCGCTGGAGCTTTTTCCCGGCGATGTGGCGCTGGCCCACCGGGCGGTACTCAGCCTCGCCAACGCCGGCGCGACCGGGCTCGCGCTCGACAAGTACTACGAGTTCGGTCTTGATGAGCGCTCGGGGACCGACGCCCGTAGCCTGCTCGGCCGGCTCAAGAAGGATCAGGCTTTCGGTGCGACGGGCGAGGCCCGCGCCGGCTTGTTTCGTGAAGGGCGCGCCGTCTATGAGGACGCCTTCGCCACCGCCACCGCCGCCGGCGACCCGGAGGCCTACTACCCGGCCATCAATGCCGCGACGCTGGCCCTGTTCGGCGGTGACGCCGCGGCGGCCGGTCGGCTCGCCGGCGAAGTTCTCGACCTCCTCACGCCGCGCATCGCCGGTCTGGACGACGATCATGCGGGCGATCACTATTGGGTGCTGGCGACGGCGCTCGAGGCCCATCTCGTCCGGGGTGATCTCGACGCGGCGCGCGGGCTCGTCAACCAGGTCGTCGCGGCAGCCGGCCGCGACGACGCCGCGCTCGCCACCACCGGCCGGCAGCTCGAGCGCATCGTCGCGGCCAAGCAACTCGACCCCAGCGTGCTCGGCGCATTCAAGCCGCCGACCGTCGTCCATTTCCTCGGCGACACGATCGCGCCGTCATCCGGCCAGAATGGCCGATTCCGTGCGGCGCAAGAAGCGACGGTGGCCACCGACATCGCCGCTCTGCTGGACGGGATGCGGATCGGCGCGGCCTACGGCTCGCTCGCCTCGGGCGCGGACATCTTGTTCGCTGAGGCTCTGCTCGCGCAGGATGTCGCCCTGAATGTCGTGCTGCCCTTCGCCGTCGCCGATTTCATCGAACAGTCGGTCAGCCCGGCGGGCCGGGACTGGGTGACCCGCTTTGAGGCCTGTCTGGCCGGGGCCAAGACGGTGCGCCTCGCGACCGAAGACGCCTATCTCGGCGACGATCAGCTCTTTCCCTATTCCAGCAGTCTGGCGATGGGCCTGGCCAGCCTGTGCGCCCGGCATCTGCATGCGCCGCTGATGCAGTTGGCGGTGTGGGATGGCGACGTCGACGAAGGTGCGACCGGCAGCACCGCTGCCGACTTGAGCGCTTGGCACGAGGCCGGCAACCCGGTCAAGATCGTGGCGCTCGGCCCGAACGTGAACGTCGAGACGCTGCCGCCCTGGCACCGCCCGAAGGTCGCCGCGGGACGGCGTGACACGCGGGCGATGCTTTTCGGCGACATCCACGGCTTCAGCAAGCTGACCGACGCCCAGCTGCCGTCGTTCACCGAGAAGATCATGGGCACCCTGGGCGAGGTGGTGCGCCGTCACAAGCAGCACGTAGCCTTCGTAAATACTTGGGGCGACGGTATTTTCGTTGTCTTTCGCAATGCCGGGCACGCCGCCGCCTGCGCGCTGGACATGCAGGACGCGATGGGCGCCATCGACCTCGAGGCGGCCGCGCTGCCCGAGACGCTCAAGTTGCGCCTCGGCGGCCACTTGGGTCCGGTCTATGAGCTGGACGACCCGGTCACCGACCGGCCGAACTACTACGGCGCGCATGTCAGCCGCGCTGCCCGCATCGAGCCGATCACACCGGAAGGCTGCGTGTACGTCACCGAGACGTTCGCGGCGATGCTGGCGCTGCACAATGCCGGCGAGTTCTCGTGCGATTACGTCGGCAACACCGAGATGGCCAAGCACTACGGCTGGCTCCGGATGTTCTTGTTGCACCGCGCCGGTGACGGCAAAGGGCCGCCGGTGCTGGGGGATATCGAGCGCGGGCCAGGCGTCATTCCCAGCCCGTCTTCCGGGCCAATACTGCAATGAAGATTTGTCCAATGCTGACAAAATATCTTCAGTGGAACGACTTCCCGATCTGATCCCGCACGATGAATGCGAGCTTCGAATGAAAGTCTGAGGATCGCTGGGACGCAGAACAGGCTTCGGTCGAGCGGTACTTCGCGGTCAGGGCCCGCTAAGTACGCTGAACTGGATTCAGAGGGTCCGCGGCGAATGATAGATGAGGCTCGGCGCCGATCGGCCTACCTTCTTTCGGGCTGCGCCGCCTTGGCGGCTTCGCGCCGAGCCTTCTCTTTCACATGGGTCGAGCAGCAATGCCCCATATCGCAGTGGTACCGGTCACTGCATTCATGCGAACAATAGACTGATGCGGTCGGAAGCCAGTGCGGATCGGACAGGTCATGCCGCTGGTCGTTCAATTCGAACGTGTGGCCGCAATGTACGCAGGTCCTCGTCCTGGTCTTGGTCTTGGTAGCCATGCTGGTCAGGGTACGCGCGATGGCCCTAAATCGGTGCTGGTTTCAGATCGAACGGCGAACAATCCACGTTCCGCAAAACACATGGCGTGCAATTCAAAGCAACGTCGTTTGGGCCAGCGAATTAATTATTTTCTGAAACTAACTCAGCCGTCTTCGATTCTCGCTGTCGCCGCAGTTCAACACGACCGCGCGGCAATTTTCGATGAGAGTGCCTCACAGCGAAATCCCTTGTAGCGCATAATGTTTCTTTGTCTCCGACTCGACAGCCGTCTCTGAGGGTCTTTCGCCGTACCACATGGCCCTCGCGCCACGTCGTCGCCGAGCAAACTAATCGGGTGCAGCACAACGAGCTGTACGGCTGCGGCCCGGTCGGGCGGCGCGGCT
This sequence comes from Mycobacterium sp., assembly GCA_035642975.1. Lineage (GTDB taxonomy): Bacteria > Actinomycetota > Actinomycetes > Mycobacteriales > Mycobacteriaceae > Mycobacterium. Next base: position 132 of record DASQRI010000295.1, on the reverse strand, counting down.
CCGACGCGACGGCGCACCGCGGGAATCAACTCGGCCGCGATGGCGTTCGGCTAGCGGTGGCGCACGCGACGAGATGGCTTAATATCAGCCCGTCGAGCATTCCTAAACGGGGGGCACGGTGTTGACGCTTCT
>DASQRI010000294.1:0-4233 GCA_035642975.1 Mycobacterium sp. | reverse complement strand
TTTTGCGGCGGCGTGCCCAACGCCCATGTCGCCACGGCGATGATCCGCTTCCACGGTGTCGATGAGGACGAGGTGGAGACGTTCCGCTTCCGCGGCGAGGGCTGGCCCGGCCCGACGCGCGTGGAAACCAAGTCCGGTGAGCGTCATGACATGAGCTATCAGAAGACATGGCTCGAACCGGCACCGTGGACCTATGACATGCAGTTTCGCTGCAAGATATGCCCCGACGCCGTGGGTGAGCTGGCCGATATCTCGGTGCCCGACGGCTGGATCCTGCGTGACGGCAAACCGATCTACGACGAAGCGCCCGGGGTCAATGTGGCGGTCGTACGCAGCGAGCGTGGCGTTGATCTGCTCCGGCGAGCAGTCGATGCCGGCTATCTGCAACTCGGGCCCGTCTCGATGCAGGAAGTCGAGGCGATGCACGTCGCCCACCCGCCTCGCAAGGTGGGAGCGCCGGCGACTTTCCTGGCACTGCGGATGCTTGGTCAGCCCCGGCCGCAGGTGCGCGGGTATCGGACGTTGGCCTGCATCCGTCGGGCCGGACCCCGGCTGCTATGGCAGCAGTTCCGCGGGACCGTCCGCCGGGTCCTGCGAGGAGACAACCGCGAATCAACGATCTGATCAACGCACTCGCGTCTGCGGGGGTTCGGCCGGACAGGGTTCGGGGTGACAGGATTTGAACCTGTGACCACTTGACCCCCAGTCGAACATAGGTCGAATTTTGTTGTGTTGCAATGACTCCCAATCCAGCCCGGCCAGCCGAAATCGTGTCAAGCCGTCCCCCGGCGACTCCCCTAATTCGCACCAAGTTGATGCTCCTATTCCTGTTAAGGGTCAAGCGGCGGTGAGCCATTGGCGGTAGTTGTGGGCGAGGGGGTCGTTGCGTTGGTGTCCGCGTTCGAGCCGCGAGATGGTGATTATCGGAACGCCGAAGTGTTGGGCGACGGTGGCCAGGGTGAGGCTTTGGCTTGCCTGGCAGGCCCGCACCAAGAAGGGAGACTCTGCGGTCACTCAAACGCGCCATCGTCCGCGAAGTCTTCAGACTGCTGACCCGACCAGCCCCGGTCGACGACTACCGCGACCTGCGCGGGTCCTTGCGGGATTTCATTCGCCCGCACCCGACGTGACGTGGTATTTCTGCGTCATGTCAGCCTCGTCGCGGTGATGACCACGGGATCCTCTTCGGGTTCGTCTGCACCCGGGTGACCAGCACTCCTGGGTACGAATTGATTCTCAGTGAAATCCGTAACCTGATCGGGGCCGGACAACGAAAGGTCCGTGACGATTGGCATCGCGCCCTCCTGTTGGAAACGGCGGGCGATCTGCTCTCCTAGCCCCCTCGGAGCGCCGGCAGAGAACAGCGGAAGGCTCGCCGGGAAAATCGCACTCATTACCGGCCGGGCATCGCAGGCCAAGAGCGACGCACTCAAGCGCCTGATCTCCGCGTGCCGGTTCGTCAAGTTGAAGGCGAAGTTGACCGGCGCTGAGAACACTGACGAGAACCATAGGCGCGCGGCGACGATAAGAGCGCTCGACCAGTTCAGGTACAGCGTCGGCGACGAGGACGGTATTAGCGAGATCACGGCATACGCGGCGGAGCCGGTTTGCAAGGGACTCGAGGGAGTGCTGGAAGAGGTTGACGTGCAACGGCGTAAGCACATGGACCAACTATCGAGACTCCGACGTGTTGGCACGCAACTGGACGCACTGGACGCGGTGATGAGGGGGCGGTGACAGACGATTCTGGTGCCCTGCTGGCGCAAGGGCGGGAGCTTCTCCAGCAGTACCGCGACCTCCTGCGCCAACGGGGGCAGGCGCTCGATGCCATCGGTCGCGAGTCCGACCTCGACGTCGACGGGGTCATCGCCTTGTGCGACCGGGTGATCGATGTTGCACAGAAAGACCTGAAGGGTCGCTACACCGAATAGGGACGTCAGAGTGTTCTTCGCGTAATCGCTATCAGCCGCGAAACATGCCTTTCACCCCTGGATCGCAACGTCCTCGTTCGTCAGTAGACCCGCGCGGTCCGAACGAGGTTGCTTGAGCCCGGACGCTAGCACAAGCACCGCCAGCACGACGGCCACGAGGAGCAGCGCCGGGACATCCCCCACCAGATGACCCAGGTGGTGTCCTCCATTGCTGAACGATTGGACCGCCATGATCGCGGAGTGCACAAGGCTCGAAATCACGGTGAACCAGATAAGGCTGAGATTGGCCTGCGGGTTTCGCGCCCCGTTCAACAGAAAGATCCCAAGCGTCGCGTACACGCCGACAATCATCATGTACAAGTGGGACTGGTAGGGCGCGCCAGACTCCCATGCCCATCCCGACGGCCAAACCACGGCCAGGGGGTAGATGAGCAGGAACGCCACGCCAGAGACGACGAGTGCGATTTGAAGAATTCTGTAGGAGGAGGCCATGGTGCGCTCCAACCTCTCTGTAGGGGGATACAGTTACGCTTTGCGCTGCAACAGTTTTGACGTTCGAGAATTCCCGTTGCATAGCAGTGGCTCTAACAGAGTGGCGGGCTTTGAAGTGTGCTTTGCGCATTCGATGCCACCGCGCATTGACGACGCTCTTGTTCAACGAGGCGAGGAGGCCGACGGTGCGGTGTTACTCTCCGCGTCGTCGGGTTCGAGCCGTCGATTTCGTTGCGCACAGTCCCCCTCGGGCCAAACACCGTACGAAAGATTGCTGCAAAACGACCAAGACCAGCCTGTCTGTCACCGGCCAGCGTCAGTCACACAGCTAGCTACCCCGGGGAGACTTGCATGTCGATGACCACGCGAAATCGTGCGTGGCCCGACATCATTCGCTCGTAGGCCGTTGGCGTGTCACGGAAGGCCAGCACCTCAATCATGGCTGCGACGTCGTGCGTCGTGCTGAACTGCAGGTTGGCTTCGTTGTCGATCGTCGTACCGGTGAGGCTGCCGACGATCGATCGCTCCCCGAAGATCAAGTCGAGCGTGTTGACCTGGATCGGGTCGGGGGCAGCACCGAGGACAATCAGTCGGCCACGTGGTGTGAGCCCGTTCACCAGCGACGACATCGACGCGCCGCTGGCCGCGGTGGCGATGATCGCGGCGGCGCCGCCGAGTTCTTGCAGTGCCTGGGCCGGATCGACCGTTGTGCTGTCGATGTAGTAATCGGCGCCGAGTTTAGTTGCGAGGTGATCTTTTTCGGCGCCACGCGCGATCGCCGCCACGCGATAGCCCAGCTTGCTTGCGTACTGAATTCCGAGGTGCCCTAGGCCGCCGATGCCCTGGATCGCCACCAATGCGTCGGGTCCGGCATCGAGGAGCCGCAGCGGGTTGAAAGTCGTGACGCCGGCGCACAGCAGTGGTGCGGCCTCGACCGAGGAATAGCCGTCGGGGATGCGGACCAGCCCACTCGCGCGCGCATAGACCACCTCAGCGTAGCCGCCGTCGGTCGTCATCCCGGTCTTCGGCTGGTCCTCGCAGTGGACGAAATCGCCTTGGCGGCACCAAACGCATACACCACACGGGCCGCCGAGAAAACCGACGCCGACCCGCTCACCGACGGTCCATCCTGTGACCTCATCCCCAATGGCGTCGATGACACCGACGATCTCGTGACCGGGCACCACCGGCTCGCCGGAATCGGGCCGCATCCCTTCCACGGAGACCGCATCGGTGTGGCACACCCCGCAGCTGTGCACGCACAGTCGCACCTGACCGCGCGCCGGCGAGACCAATTCGCGCTCGATGAACTCGAACTGCCTTTGTCCGGTCACTTGGTAGGCGTGATATGTGGACATGTGGACCCTCCTGGTTTCTTTGGTTGACGGGTCGCGCTGAAGGTCTACAGCGCTTTGAGGTCTTCGGCGACTTCGGTGACGGACGTCTTGGCGTCGCCGAAGAGCATGGTGGTGCCATCGGCGTAGAACAGGGGGTTGTCGATACCGGCGAAGCCGGAGTTCATCGACCGCTTGAGCACGATGACCGATTTGGACTGATCCACGTTGAGGATCGCGCTGACCCGACGGGGGGGTGGAGCCGTTACCCGGTGAAGCGATCGACTCCTGGCTCGAGATATCCTGCAGCTGTGCGGTTCTGGTGCCCATGACGGTGAGCTGACCGCGACGCGCGCTCAAGGATGTGACCGTCCACGAGATCGCGGTGGTGATCGTGGATTTGAAGCCGACCAGGTACACACGGTGCAGCAGCAGCGCTCCCTCGCCAGCGAGTGCTTGCGGCCGGGCCGGCGCTA
>DASQRI010000293.1:0-20370 GCA_035642975.1 Mycobacterium sp. | reverse complement strand
GGGCGAGGCGCCCACCCAGGGCACTTATGTGCGTTACGACCACGAGGCGATGATCGGCATCGTCGCCTTGGAGGCCTACCGCGCCGCAGCGTTGGTGGTGGGCGAGGATCTGGGCACGGTCGAGCCATGGGTTCGCGACTACCTGCGGGCGCGGGGGGTGCTGGGTACGTCAATCCTGTGGTTCGAGCTGGACCGCGACGGTGACGGCGGTCCCCTGCCGGCCGAGCGCTGGCGCGAATATTGCCTGTCGTCGGTGACCACCCACGACCTGCCGCCGACCGCCGGGTATCTGGCCGGAGAGCATGTGCGCCTGCGGGATTCGCTGGGCCTGTTGACCCGATCGGTCGACGAGGAGCTGGCAGCCGCGCAGGCCGAGCGGGCGGCCTGGATCGCCGAGCTGCATCGGGTCGGCCTGCTGTCGAAACACGCTGACCTCGAGCAGACTGTGCTCGCCCTCTACCAGTACCTCGGCCGAACGCCCTCGCGCCTGCTAGGGCTCGCGTTGACCGACGCGGTCGGAGATCGGCGGACGCAGAACCAGCCGGGCACCACCGATGAGTATCCCAACTGGCGGGTTCCGCTCAGCGGCCCCGACGGCCGGCCGGTGCTGCTCGAGGACGTGTTCAACAATCCCCGGGCGATCGCCCTGACCGAGGCCATGCGCGCGCAGACAACCGTCACCCCCACCGAGGCCACCTGTTAACTTCGGGTTGCCATGAAGGTCTTGAAGTTCGGCGTGGTCGCCCCGGTCGCGGCCGGGATCACTGCTGACCCGCGGTGGATGACGGCCTTCGCGGAGCACCTCGAGGCTTGTGGCTTCGAATCGATCGTCGCCGTCGAGCACACCGTCCTGGCCACCCGCTACGACAGCGTCTACCCCTATGACGCGTCGGGGCGCGTCGAATTGGCGGCCGACTGCCCGATCCCCGACCCGCTTGATCTGCTGTCGTATTTAGCCGGCCATACTGACCGGCTCGGGTTGGCCACCGGAGTTCTGGTGCTACCCAACCACCATCCGGTTGTGCTGGCCAAACGAGCGGCGACCGTGGATGCGCTATCGGGCGGGCGGCTTCGGCTGTGCGTGGGTGTCGGCTGGCTGCGGGAAGAGATCGAGGCATGCGGTACCGAATTCGAAAGCCGGGGCCGGCGCGCCGATGAGCAGCTGGCAGTGCTGCGGGCGCTCTGGGATGATCGGCCAGACGGCGTAACTCATCGCGGCGAGTTCTTCCAGCTCGAGAACGTGGTATGCAATCCGAAACCCATTACCGGGCAGCGGCTTCCAGTGCATATCGGCGGTCATAGCAAAGCGGCAGCTCGGCGGGCCGGACGTTTCGGCGACGGCTTTCAGCCGTTGGGGGTAGCCGGTCCACAGTTGGACGCCTTACTGTCGCTGATGCGTGACGAGGCGGCGGCGGTCGGACGAGATCCGGCCGATATCGAAGTGTCGCTGGGCCATTCGGTGACCAAGGTCGACGCCGAACGCGCAGAGCGGCTCGCCGCCCAGGGGGCCGACCGGCTGGTGCTGGCCATGCCGCCGATCGCCGACCTCGAGGAGGCCAAGGACGAATTGTCGGCCTGCGCCCAACGCCTCTCGCTGTCGGCATGATGTTCGACGCAACCGACCGGGCCGCGCTTGCGGACTTGGTGCACCGGTACGCCGCAGGCGTCGACGATCGGGAATTCGATTTTGTCGCAACCCTTTTCACGGAAGACGCAAAGCTGACGCTACCCGACCCGCCGAAAAGCTTAGAGCCGGTCCGCCACCATCGCGGTCACGCAACCATCAGCGAGGCGCTGGCCGTCGTCGCCGCCACCATCCGCACTCAGCACGCCATCACCGGCGAAGTCTATGACGCGGGCGCACGACCCGGCACTGCCCGCGGGCGCATCGCGTGCGTCGCCCATCACTGGATTCAACACGAGGACCAGATCCGCGATGTGGCTTGGTACTTGCGATATGACGACGAGTATCAGCGCATCGATGCAGAGTGGCGGATTTCCAGCCGGGCTTTGACGATCGACGCCATCGAAACCCGGCCGGTGCGCCAGGTTCGGCCCGGCCGTTCAGGGTGACGGCCGACGCCGTTCAATCTTGAAGTCCCTGGCGGGCGGCGTCCTCGATCAGATCGGCGGCGGCTGCCAGGCTTTCGGCGGGCTTGGACATCTGCGTGGCGACCGCACGGGCTCGAGTGGCGTATTGCGGCTTCAGGATCGCACGCAGGTCTGCGGTCAGGGAATCCAAGGTGGTCTGCGCAAAGGAGCGTCCGAAGCCGACTTCCAGTCGCTCGACCGCGGCTGCCCAGAGCGGCTGATCGAGCCCGTTCCAGAGGATCAGGTTAGGCGTTCCGGCCCGCAGGCCGGCTGCGGTGGTGCCGGCGCCGCCATGATGCACGACCGCGCCGCAGGCGGGAAGGACCGTCGCGTAGTTCACCTCGTGCACGACCTTGACGTGGTCTGGATACGAGATGCCGGCGGCGTCATTCGCGGGCAGGCAAATCAGCGCACGCCGGCCTATGCGCGCGCACGCTGCGCCGATCACGGCGACCGTGTCGGCCGGCGCCGGGAGAGGCGTACTGCCGAACCCGACGTAGATCGGCGGCGATCCGGCGGCAGTCCACGACAGCACCTCGTCGTCGGCGTCGGTGGGCAACTGCAATGTCAGCGTTCCCACAAACGGCCGCCGGTCGGCGCATTCAGTCCACTCGGCCGCCAATCCGGGCACACAGAGTTCGTCGTAGGCCTGGATCTCCAGAGGGCTCATCGCGGGCTCCGATTTCTCCGGTAGGCCGAGGGCCCCGCGCTGCGCGCGATCACCTAACCTCCTAGCGATGGATCCGAGCTCCATAATGTGTGGCGGGAAGAAGTGCAGCGCCGCCAGCGGAATATGTTGACACTCTGCGACATTGGCGGCCACCCCCTGTTCGGTTATGCCGGCCACGACCAAGTCGGCATCCTTTGTCAAGGACATCAGCGTGGTGGTCTTCTCCGCCACCACTTGGGCCACATATTCGACAGCTTTGGGAAGAGCGTTGATCGGGTTCTGGAGCATCTCCATGAAGTCCTTATCCCCCACTAACTCCTGCCAATCCCGGCCATAAGGGACCGTACTGAGCCCGACCGACCTGACAAACGCGAGCATGTCCGACGTGACCGTCAGCGCCATCGCAACGTCGTGGCCTCGACGATGTAATTCGGCTGCCACGGCGATGCACGGCTCGAGATCACCCCGACTGCCATAGGCTGCCACCACGAATTTCATCGGCGGGCGGTGTGTTCGAGGAGATCGGCTGTGCTGGTGACGCTTTCGGCGGACTTGGTCATCTGGGCGGCGACCTGGCGGGCTCGGGTGCCGTATTGCGGAGTGAGGATCAAGCGTAAGTCGGCGACCAATGTTTGCGTAGTGGTTTCCGAAAAGCGTCGTCCAAAGCCAACTCCCAGATGTTGTACCGCGGCTGCCCACATCGGCTGATCGAGCCACAGCCAAAGGATGAGGTTAGGGGTTCCGGCGCGCAGGGCTGCGGCGGTGGTGCCGGCGCCGCCGTGGTGGATGACGGTGCGGCAGGCGGGAAGGACGGCCGAGTGGCCCACCGCATCCACCACCTTGACGTGATCAGGATGCGGGTAACCGCTGAGGTCATTGGGCCCAGAGCAGATCAACAACCGTTCACCTAATTGCGCACTGGCCGCGGTAAGCATGGCGACGGTGTCAGCCGGAGTTGACAGCGGCGTGCTGCCAAAGCCGAAGTAGATCGGCGGTGTTCCCGCGCCGATCCACGACAAGACCTCCTCGTCGGCGTCCGTCGACAACTCCAACGTCAGCGCTCCCACGAAGGGCCGTCGCGAACCTTGCCCCGCCCATTCGGCAGCCAGCCCGGGCAGGCACAGCGCGTCGTAGGCCTGGATCTCCAGCGTCGGCGTCGCGGGACCAGTCGCCTCCGGCAAGCCCAGGGCCCGGCGTTGAGCGTCTTCCGCGACCTTCGTCATCAGTGAAAATAGCCGGTCAGATGACCACACCCGCTCCGGGAAGGGGTGCAGCGCAGCCACTGGAATACCGTGATACTCCGCGACATTGGCCGCCACCCCCTGTTCGTTGAAGCTCGTCACCACTAGGTCGGCCCCTTCGGCCAGCGCCGTTAGCGTCGCGCCCTTCTCCACCTTGACCTGGGTAACGTGGTCGACAACTTCGGGTACCACGCTCATCGGGTTATTCATCCTCGGCGTTATCCTGCGGACCACATCCGAGCCCGGGTTCATCTCTGCGCGCGAGTCCGGCCCGTAGGCGACCGCGACGAGCCCCGCCGACTCGATGAAGCCAAGCAGGTTCGGTGGAACCGCCATGCGCACGTCGTGACCTCGGCGCAATAGCTCCCGACCGACTGCGGCGCAGGGCTCGACATCGCCGCGACTTCCATAGCCGACCACTACGACTTTCAACTGCGAACCTAACTCGCGACGATGCCTGTCAGTCCAAGCAGGAACGGTACCGGTCGACACCGCTTGTGCCCGCTTTGACCTTTCCACTTGTGATGATCAGAATTGAACGCAAATCCGGGGAGGAGGCCCGATCGTGCGACCACACCGGTTCGAGCACGAATACGACCCGGGCCCGGTGCAGATCCAGGCGCGCAAGGTCGACTTCGATGTTGCCGACATCCCACTGCACTGGATTCCCGGCCACCCGGTGGCCTCGAATTTTGCCAGTCTGCTGAACATCGTGCTGCCCCCGGTCGAGCGCTGGTTCGTCGCCGTCTTCAACGAGGCATTGCCGTTGGTGAAAGACCCCAAACTGGCTGAGGACATGCGCGGATTCATCGGCCAGGAGGCGACCCATGCCGACGTCCACGAACACGTTCTGCATGACCTGATGGCAGCGCGCGGCATCGACCCCAAGCCGCTGCTCGATCAGGTCGATTTCATCTTCTCCCGCACGCTCACTCCCAGTAACTCCCTCGATCCGAAACGTCGACTCAGCCATCTGTGCGACCGGCTGTGGCTGATCGCCGCGATAGAGCACTACACCGCGGTGCTCGGTGACTTCGTCCTCAACTGCCGCTGGGAGGACTACGGCGCAGACCCCACCATCGTTGACCTTTTCCGCTGGCACGGCAGCGAGGAAGTGGAACACCGCAATGTTGCCCATGACGTTGCCGTCTATTTCCATAGCAGCTACCCAGACCGGATCCGCTCGATGCTGATGGCGGTGAGCATGGTGTTCGTCTTATTCCAGCGGGGCACCTGGTACCTGATGAAAGCCGACCCCTACATCGACATCGGCTGGTGGAAAATGCAATGGTTGCGGGCGCTGGATTCGAGGAGCGGTTTGCTGCCGACGTTCCGAAAGCTGTTCGGCTCCAACACTTTGATGTACTTCCGGCCTGGCTTCTCGCCGGACGAGATGGGTTCGACCGCGCAAGCCGTCGCTTATCTGGCGAGTTCCCCGGCCGCACGCGCAGCACATCTTTGATGGCGGTCTTCGACCGGATTCGGCAGGCGCCGCCGAGCGTCTCGGGACGCTCGTCGCACGACGTGCTGCTCGGGCTTGCCGACGCCGCGGTGTCCGGACTCTGGGCGTTGTCGGGGTCGATCAGGCGGGTGGCGCCGCAGGCCGAGCACGACCGAGCCATCCTGCTGACCGTCGTGGACCGCGGGGTGGTCGCACGCGATCAGGACGTGGTCACGCTGACCTTCGCCGATGCCGACGGCGCTCCGCTGCCACCCTGGCGTCCTGGCGCGCATCTCGATATCCACCTGCCCAGCGGCAGGTTGCGGCAGTACTCGCTGTGCGGCGATCCCGCCCACCGCGACACATATCGGATCGCGGTGCGGCGCATTCCCGACGGCGGCGGCGGCTCGGCCGAAGTGCACGAGGCGTTAGGGGTCGGCAGTCGCGTAACGACGAACGGACCGCGCAACGCTTTCCCGTTGACCGTGCCCGGCTACGGATCACCAACGCAGCGTTTACGATTCGTCGCCGCCGGCATCGGGATCACACCGGTGCTGCCGATGATGCGTCACGTCGAGCGGCTCGGCATCCAATGGTCGATGATCTACGCCGGTCGCAGCCGCGGCAGCCTGCCCTTCCTCGACGAGGTGGCCGAGTTCGGCAATCGCGTCGAAATCCGCACCGACGATGTCCACGGTGTCCCGACGGCCGCCGAGCTGCTCGGCGACTGTCCCGACGGCACGGCGGTGTACGCGTGTGGACCCGCGCCGATGTTGACCGCGATTCGCGCTTTGCTCGCCGGCCGTGGCGACGTGGAATTGCATTTCGAGCGTTTCGCCGCGCCCCCGGTGATCGACGGCGAGCAGTTCAGCGTCCGCGTCGCGTCGACCGGTGTCACGGTGCAGGTCGGTGCCGAAGAGACACTGCTCTCGGCGTTGCAGCGTGCCAATATCTGGCCGCCGTACTCCTGCCGGCAGGGCTTCTGCGGCACGTGCCGTGCCCGGGTGCTGGACGGCGGCGTCGAGCACCGCGACGCGCTGCTCACCGAGCCTGAGCGGGCTGACGGCATGATGCTGGTCTGCATTTCGCGCGCCGCGAAAGGACAGCAGCTCACCCTCGACCTGTAGCCAGGAGCGAAAAGGCCCGACCTTAGCCGGTTTTCGGTAGCGGGATGCCTTCGCTGGTGGAGAATTCGGCGTCGCTTTGTGTCGCGAGTCCCAACGACACCACCGACCGGGTGAACAACGCGTCGGTCAGATAGGCCATTGAGACCGCCCAGCGGTTGACGCCTCGTGGAATCGCGTACAAGTGATAACTGCGGGTCACGACCTTGGCCGGGAAGCCCGAGAGTTGCACTCCCAGCGGGTTGGCCACCGCATGGTGAGGTCCCAGGTCGACCACCAGGCCCAGGTTGCGGTGCTTGTAATCCCGCTTCTTGCCACGCCCGAGACCGGCGGCCACATTGTTGGCCAGCACCTTGCCCTGGCGCGTCGCATGCTGGGCGGTGGGTGGTGTGATCTTGCCCGGCTGGGTCACGTCGGGCACGGCTGCGGCGTCGCCGGCCGCGAAGACCTCGGGATGCCCGGGGACCTGGAAATCGGTCTGCACCTTCAACCGGCCCTTCTCGGTGGGCAAGCCGAGCGTCTCGATCAGCGGGGCGGCGATCACCCCGGTGACCCATGCGACCGTGTGGGTGTCGACCCGGGAATCGTCGCTGAGCACGACGTGATCGGGATGGACCTCGTTGAGCGTCAGGCCAAGCCGGACGTCGACGCCCCGGCGTCGCAGCACCCGCATCGCGCGAGCGCCCAACTTCTGACCAACTTCAGGCATCACCTGTTCGGCGAGGTCGAGCAGCAGGAATTTCACATCGGCTGGGTCGAAGTTCATCTGCTTGGCGGCGGCGTTGGCCAGTGCGCGAAGCTGCAAGACGAGCTCTGTCCCCGAATACGATGCCCCGACCACGACGATCGTGCGCCGGGCCAGCGCCAGCCGGTCGTCGTCTTCCAGGGTGGACAGCTCGAACTGTTCGAGCACGCGGTCGCGCAGATACAGTGCCTCGGCTGGAGACTTCAAACCCCTTGCGTATTGGGCTAATCCGGGGATGTCGAACAGCCGGGTGACCGAACCGGGCGTCAGTACCAGCCGGTCCCACGACAGCTCGCGGGAGCGCTGCTCGAGATCGGTGTACACCAGCCGGTGCTGATCGAGGTCGACGCTGTCGACTCGTCCGCGAATTTTGCGTACGCCGTTGAGGGTTCCGGCGAGCGGGATCGTTACGAAGCGCGCGTCGACGACTCCGCCGGCCACGTCGGGCAGCAGCGGCGTGTAGAGCATGTAATCGACCGGCGAGATGATGGTGACGTCGATGTCGGATTTGCGTAATCGGCGGCCCAGCCGCCGCGCGCACTCGAAGCCGGTAAATCCGCTGCCCACGATTACGACCGACGTCACGGTCTCCATGTAACCACCACATGCTGACCGCAAACCGGTCAGCGCCGCAGCTAGGGGCTGGCCAGCAAGGTGCCGAATTTGGCGGCCAACCATGGTTTGCGCCCGCCGGCCCGCAGCCTGCCGCGGAGAAGTTGAGGGAGCTGCGGTACTCGACCCGTTCCGAGGAGCAGGAACGTGACGGGGTCCGCGGTGATCACGCAATCGGCCTTCTCCCCCGCGGACGTGACTACGCCCATGCCGTCGGTGATAGCCATCCGGTAGCGGCACCCGCCGCGCATGCGGAGCTCATAGCTGATGTTGGTGTTCCTGGTCCGCTCGGCCCGGAGGTATTTCGGCGCCAGCGAAAGCACCGCGGGTATGACGAGCAGCGCGTCGTCGCTATCAATGCTCCATGGCAGGTGGGCGGCGCGCGCGATATCCAGGCCATGAACCAGCTGCTCGCTCAGTAACAAGCAGGTCATCACTGCCGGCTCGAGGACCAAGCCGTCGGCGGTGAGCAGCGCGGCGCCGTTGGACGAGCCGACAGCGGAGGCGGCAGCCAGATAGCTCGCGGCGGTCTCCTCCAGCATGTCGGCGAGTCGGCGTGGGTCGCGTTCCGTGACGTCACTCAGGTGACGGTGATTGACCGTGGTCCTGGCTCGCGCTGGGGACCCGTCCGGGATGATCAGTGCAGCACCGCCGCCGCGCAGATGCGTGGTCAGCGCGTCGGTGTACTCACGCATGTCAGCGACTACGTGGGCGGCCGTCTCGCCAATCGTCCAAGTGAGCCCGGGCACGGGCGCCGCCGAGTCTGGAACGCTGCGCAACAGTTGCGCGCTGCGAGCGACTGCCCGGGCCACCGCGGTCCTGGCCTGCGGGTCGGCGCGCCGGACGTCATCGACGGGTCCGGCGGACGTTGCGGGGAGAGTTGTCATCGGTAGCAACCTTTCAAGTCTGGCGGGGCTTGAGATAGTGCTACTATGCCACATAGTGATGCTATGTCAATAGGCTGATGCGGTCCTTTGCATGGGAGTGGGAATCATGTCCGAGTCGACACCGCAGCCTCCGTCGTTGCGTAGTCAGCAGGTGGCGCAGACGCGGGATTCGTTGGTCCGTGCGGGTCGGGAATTGTTCGGCCAGAATGGCTTTCGCCAGACTTCCGTCGAGGATTTAGCGCGTGCGGCCCGAGTCACGACCGGTGCGCTCTACCATCACTTCTCCACCAAGACCGCACTCTTCGAAGCCGTCTTTGAGCATGCGCACACCGAACTGATGGGCATATCGATGGCGGCCGCGCAGGACGCAACCGATGACCTCGACATGCTGGCCCGTGGCTTCGAGGCGTTCCTCGACGCCGTGTTGGAGCCAGAATTGCAGCGCATCCTCATTCTGGACGGCCCCGCGGTGCTGGGCCGGGCGCGCTACACCGAACTGGACGAGCGTTACGCATTCGCTGTGATCGTCGCGGGGCTTCGGGACGCCACCGAGGCCGGCGCCCTGCAGGTCGACGATCCGGAGACGGTGACCCGGCTGCTGTTGGGCGCCTTGACCCGCGGAGCGATGCTGATCGCCAACTCGCCGGATCCGGTCGGGACCAGGCACGCGGTTGCGCTGTCCATGCGCACCCTGCTGAGCGGTTTCGTCGCGCCCGCCTCGAGCTAGCTCCTCAACCGTTTTCCCGCCCCGCGATCCGGGTAGTCGACCCGCACGCGCCACGAAGTGGCCGACAACAAGGAGCGACGCATGGGAGACACCGCAGGCGACCCCGTCGACCATCACCGGACCACCCAGCCACTCGCCGGCGAAACTATGAAAAACACCGCAAAAACCCCCGGCCTGGTCTTCGTTGCCGCGGCCGTGGTGGCATTTGTGGTCTGCCTGGCCAGCTTTGCCATTCATCAGATCGGCGTCGGAGTCGGCGCGGCCATCGTCACTTTGGCTACGACCGGCGCCGCCTTGGCGTGGTTGGCCATGGAGTCCAGGCGGGTCCGCGACGTCCAACGGGAATGGGGCAGCACGCACGACGACGTCGGGAAATGAGCTCGTCCGCCTAGCGTCTGCTGTCTCAGTGCACGGGAATTACTGCAGGGCAGCCAGATTGCATACCGATTTACGCACATCGGATTTAATGATTCGGATTACGAGTCGGCCCAGCGGCCCGTTGAGCAGACCGCCTTTCAGATCGGCGGTCAGGTCAAAAGTGGAACCGGGATGGTTGTCGGTGACCCTCATGGCGACGGTGATCCGAATCCCTCCGCGCCCGCGGCCGGACAATTCGATTTCGTTCGGCTCGTCGTACCGGGTGACTTCCCAGTGGATGACGTTGCGAAATCCCTTCACCTTGATGAGGGACGAGACGCAGGTCCCCTCCTCGATTGTTGACGGGACCTGACCGCGCCACCCGCCGAATATCGTCATCCAGTCGCCGAACCGACTCAGATCTGACGCCAGTTTCCATGCGGATTGCGGCGAAAGGTCCGACGAAGTCGAGACATCGACACGTGCCATGTCGTATCACTCTTCCCGTGTCGCAAATTCGGACGTCGCGCTGGCCTTACATACCCAGGCGCGGCGGCCTGGTAAACCGGGGCTTCCGCATTGGCCTCCGAGGTCAGATGCCGGTCCAGGTTTGATCGAGCTGTTCGGCGACGTCGATGACTTGCGCCGCTTGGGATTGCGGCGATTCGATTTCCTCGCTGACGTACTGCGCGATGAAGCGCCGGATTTCCCCGTCAACCCCGGCGATGATACGCAGCAGTTCGCCGCGGATGCTTTTCGATGACACGTGCACGGTGATGTCTGACGCCCGGGGTTTGGCGACGTCGACGATCAGCAGCAGCGGCTCGGCGGCGCGTGCTGTCGCGCTCAGCGCGATGTCGCCGTCAACCCGGAAGCGCTGCTTGTCGATTCGCAGGTCGATGAGCAGATCGATGAGCAGTGGGATGTGGATGTCAAAAGTGATGCTGTCGGCGATGTTACGGGTGACCTGCGGTTCCTTGATGGTCACGTTGGCGCTGACTTTGGCGATCTTGCCCGGGCCCTGAGCGATCGGCTCCATGTCGAAATTGTTGCCGGCGATCGCCGCGAACGCCGCGCCGACGCGTTCTTCGGTCACGGCCACTTCGAAGAAGCGCCGCCCAAAAACCTCGTAGCTGACGTACTCGTGGCCCTGCATAACTAAGTACCGTCTCACGTCGCCTTCCGAGACGACGGCTGATCCGACCGTGTCGGCCGAACCGCGTTGTCAATGGTGTTAGGCAAATACCACCATTGGGTAAACCAGTGCGGATGATCACCCAGCTAACGCGAGTGCCTGTCACCGCGCGGGCATCAGCGACCCGGCCCTGACGAGTTGCTCAGATGAGGCTGCGCAAAAGCACGGTCGGCGGCCCGGGACTTCGCCGTGTTCGCCGCGGCCGGGGCTTCTCCTACGTTGACGTCGGGCGGGACTGCGTCGACGACCCCGAGGTGCTGGAGCGCATTGAGGCGCTGGTGATTCCGCCGGCATGGAAGCATGTTTGGATCAGCCCGCACCCTAACGGTCACATTCAGGCAGTCGGTACCGACGCCGCCGGCCGCCGCCAGTACATCTACCACGAGCGGTGGCAGACCGAAAGGTCGGAGGAGAAATACGACCGAGCACTGAGCCTCGCCAAACGCCTGCCCGACTGGCGTGTTCACCTGCTCGCCGACCTGCGTGGCCGGGGATTGGGACGCGATCGCGTGCTGGCGTTAGCGCAGCATCTGATCGACCAGGGCTATTTCCGGGCCGGAGGCGAGGAGTACGCCCAGGACAACGGCAGCTTCGGATTGTCAACGCTGCGACGCGACCACGTGCAATTGCACCAGGGCTCAGTAGATTTCGACTACCCCGCCAAAAGCGGTGTGCGCCGGACGGTTTCCCTGGAGGATCCGCTGGTGATCCGGGCAGTTCGATCACTGTTGCGTGCCGACACGACGAGTCC
Source organism: Mycobacterium sp. (assembly GCA_035642975.1). Classification (GTDB taxonomy): domain Bacteria; phylum Actinomycetota; class Actinomycetes; order Mycobacteriales; family Mycobacteriaceae; genus Mycobacterium. The sequence continues at coordinate 8,529 of DASQRI010000293.1, read as the reverse complement.
GCGGCTGCTTGTCTATCGGGCATCAGGCGGTTGGTCCGAGGTTCATGCCGACGATCTCAACCTGCGCTTCCGGGACCTCGTCGGTGAAGACTTCAGCGTCAAGGATCTGCGGACCTGGCACGGCACGGTGTTGGCCGCCGAGGCGTTCGCCATCGCGCGCGATCCGACGTCGAAGACGGCTCGCCGTCGCGAAGAAGCGGCCGTGATGCGTGCGGTGGCTGAGCAATTGGGCAACACGCCCGCGGTGGCACGGCGCTCCTACGTGGATCCGCGGGTGGTAACGGCCTACGAGCAGGGCGCGACGATCGCCCCGGCATTGCGCCGGGCAAAGCGGCAGCGATCGCCTGAGGCCAGGCGCGAAACCATCGAGGGTGCCACCGCGCGAATGATCAGACGTGTCGCGCGCGGCTGAACGACCGACCCCGTAAGCTTATGGCGCTGAACGCAATACGGCCACGCGTCATACGCCGGCTACCCGGCCGCCACGGACGAAGAACGTCCCCGCCAAGGCGATCGCGCCGATCGCGGCCACCGGGATAGTCCAGGAGCGCCGACTTGACAGCGCTGACTGGCATAGGGCCACGAAATCGGTGTGCGGCACGACCTGATTGAGGATCGGGATGCTGGCCACTGACGTGTTGTTGGCCTGGCGAGCATCGGACAGATCCGATACCGCCGCGTTTCCGCACCCAAGGCTGCCACCGTTACCGTCCGAGACCGAAACCGCCACGAGCAAGCCTATGATCCCTGCCACCAGGGCCGCTGCGCCAACTACCAAAACCAACCGCCGCACCGCGCGCTCCTTTTAGCCGGTCGTCATTTGCGAAGAAGCTACCCATCCGCTTCGATATGGAAACGCAGGTAGCTGTCCACCTGCGCGGCGGCGGTTGTGAGAGACTTGGCTGTCGCACCGGCGCGATCCGGTAATGGCCATTCGAGTGCGTATGTGAATCGCACCACACGCCCCATCCGCTGATTCGATATTCACGGCCGTGGCCTGTCAGGCTGGCAGATTCTGGAGGTGTCTGAGTCCGATGTGCGCCCATAAAGTCGCCGCACCGCTGTCCGCCGGGTCCCGAATCGAGGCCTGGCTCACCTGGGTGGGCGGCGGCGAGCATCGCGAACTCAACGAACGTCACGAGCGGTCCGCGCATGCGGTCGCCGGCGCGGTTGTGCTCCTCAACGCCGCATTGGCCTGGCTGGTGACGACCCTTGCCGTCCTCGAAGCGGTACACCTACCGGTGCTGGCCGTAGCGCTGTTCACCCTGGTTTTCGCCTTGCTGGTGGGTGCGATGACCAGGGCGGTTGCGACCGGGCCGACGCGCCGGGTCGCGGGCCGCGGCGCGGTGGCGGTGGCCGTGGGTGTGGTCCTGGGCGGCGTGGTTGGCGAATTCGGCGCCCTCGTGTTGTTCGCCGGCTCGATCGACCGTCAGCTTGAGCAGCAAGCCGCTCGAGACGTCGTTTCAGCGCCCGCTGTCGTGCAAGCATCGAGCACCCTGCACCGGGTGCGCGATGCGCGCGTCGCGCTCGACCACAACGTCGATAGCGCACGCGCCCACCGCGACGAAGCGCTGGTCGTCGCGCGCTGCGAATACCACCCCACCCCGGCGTGCCCGCAGACCCGCATTACCGGAGTGCCCGGGAGCGGACCCGAAACCCGAACGGCCAACGAGCTTCTCGCAGACTCTCAGCGAGAACTGGATGACGCTGTCGTCGCTCGCGACCGCGAAGGCCCCGGGCTGCAAGCCCAAATCAACGATGACGAGCGGGCACTCGCTGACGCGCGCCAAGTAGCAACGACGAGCGCGGATCACGGCTTGGGTGCGCGGTGGGTCGCCATGCAGGAGCTGACGTCGGCCAGCGCAGGCGCATTGATTCTGCACGTGCTCACGATCGGGTTCTTCATAGTGCTGAGCCTGTTGCCGCTGATCCTGCGACTGTGGCGCGGTGATACGACGCATGATCGCCACGCTCAGGCCCGTGCCGATCGTGAACGCGCCGAGCTGGAGGCAGAGACCGCGATCGCCGTGAAGCGGGCCGAGGTGCGCGCGGCTGCCGAAACCATCTGGGCCGAACAGCAACTCACGCAAGCCCGCCTCGCCGTCGAGGCACAGACCGAGATCGACCGCGAACAGCTTCGCCAGCGGGTGAGCGCCGCACTGGAGGATAGGACGCACGTCGCAGAGCCGGCACCGGAGGACATCTATCTGCCGATCGCGGCCGAGGCGGAGGCGGCGAGCCTCGCCGCCACAGAATCGGTCGATGCGGTGGAGACTGTCGATGTGCCTGAAACGGAGAACCTGCCCGCAGCGGTTGAACCGCACAATGCGCCTGCCCCGCAGGTGATTCCGACGCTTCCCGACGTCACTAGAGCGGCGGCGCGCTGGATCCGTCCATTGGTGCCAGGGTTTGTCGCCCGCGCGATTGACACGTCAACTCACCCGCTGCGTACCGCGCGCCAAGTGATCGAGGAGGTCGAGGAAATCACCTTCTCGCTCAAGCGCACTCGCAAGCTCACCGTCGACACCGAGGAGAGTGTCGGCACGCGGCGCGCACGCGGATCGGCTCCGATCACCTCAGAGGATGCTCGCGACGACGGTGATTTCGGCGTTCACCACGCTGCGTCCCAGCCGCTCTCGCCACACCGCGTGTCCGCGAAGCCCGTGGATGACATCTATTTGGCGTCGGGTCGGCGGGAATCGAAGCGCGAGCTGACCGAACGTGACGCGCCAGCTCAGTTACGTGGCAACGACGGCCCACGGCAGTTGCCGCCTGCCGAATAGCCAAGGCGCAGCGCGTCGCCCGACCACACCCTCGAACGCGCTGCATAAAGGCGTTGCAACGCAATATCGCTCACAGTGAAAGATAACTCTTTGCTAAAGCTGGTTTTTGCCTTAAAGTTGCAGCATCTGGGGCCTTGCTCGGCAAAAAGAAGCGAAAAGTCAAGAACGGGTTACTCTTCCACATATGTTGAATTGATAACCTGAAAGACCCTATCTACCAGGTCTTTTTGCGGCGCTATGTAACGCGGCTCATGTCGATACAGCAAAAGTGATGGCGCGCACAAATTTTGGTTCACTATTGATCTTGTTAGTAGTGTCCCGGCCCATGTTTGTTTTAGCGACACTGATGGGCCTGCTCCAGCAAATGTCAGGCACGCCGTACATCCGCGGCGGAGATTCTCCAGCGGGGGTGGACTGTTCGGGTCTGGCCTCCTTGGTATCGAACATGGCAACCGACAGGCCGGTTTTCGGCGATAGGTTCAACACCGGCAACGAAGAGTCGGCCTTGTTGGCACGCGGCTTCAAGTACGGAACCGCCCCTGGCGCTTTGGTGATCGGCTGGAACGGTGGCCACACCGCGGTGACGCTGCCTGATGGAACTCCGGTGTCCAGCGGCGAAGGCGGCGGCGGTGTGCGCATTGGTGGCGGCGGCGCCTACCAGCGCCAGTTCACCCACCACATGTACCTTGCGATGGACCCCGACGCACCCGAAGATGCTCCACCACCGGCGCCCATCCTGGTGAACATGGTGGCTCCCGCTCCGGACGTCCCGCCGCCGGCGCCGGATGCCCCTCCGCCACCGCCGGCGCCGGATGTCGCTCCCCCGGCGCCCGAGGCGACTCCAGTCGAGGGCGTGCAGAACGAGGCGTCTGCACCGCCAGAGGCCGCCTAGGTCGTCCCCGCCGGCCGTCAGGCCAAGAAACGCTCGACGTAACGTGCGAAGCGGGCGCGCAGATCGTCCATGTCGAGTCCGAACATTTCGGCTGACGTCGCGATTTGGCCCAGCCGGCCACGCTGGTGGCCCCCGAGGTAGTCGGACGTCGCCGTGCGAGCCGCGTTGGTCAGCGGCTCGCCGGCGAGGTCGTAGAGGCGTTCGGCGACGCCGAGCTCATCGGCCATGAAGTCGTCGAAGCGGACATCGATCGAACGCTGTGGCGGGATGACGTCCCGGTCGTGGACGAGCGCGTCCAGCATCAGCTGCAGGCGCTCGGCCCACGATGCCGCGACCTGGTGCACCGGCACCGGAGAACGATGCATCCGCGCGGTATAGGTGAGCATCGCGAGCATCGACAGCACCACCGGAACCGGGTCGCGGTGGGTGCACACCACGATCACCCCGGGGAAGACAGCGTCCAGCACCGGCAGCTGCTCGAGGTGCTGCGGCGACTTCAGCAGCCAGCGCCGGCCGCCCCGCAGAAACTGCAGTGCTTTCAACTGCAGGCTCAAGTGCTCGTAGGACGACGTCTGGTCATGCGCCAGGTAGTAGTCGCGCCACCGCGGCACGTAGGCGAGGGTCTCGAACAGCATCGTGGAGAAATCGTTGGCCAACAGCTGGATTTCTTCGTGCACGTGCTCGGTGGTCATCTCGTGCATGAGCGGAAAGTGCGGCATGACGGCATTCATGAACTCGACGGCGGCATCCATGCGCGTTTTGCGCGGATCGGGCTCGACCCCCGCTTCGGCGGGCAGCGGAAAAGGCTCGACGCTCTCCCAGTACGGGATCGTGCGGAAGGTGGGGCCCGCCGCCAGCAGGTTGTGCAGATGGGTGGTGCCGGTTCGCGGGAGGCCCGCGATGACCACCGGCGGCAGCAGCTCGATGTCGCGGATCTCCGGGTGGCGGGCAAGCAGGTCGTTGAGCAGTAGCCGATTCTTGAGCGATTGCAGCAGCTGGGCGTGGAAGTTGACGATCCCCGGGCCATGCAACCCGTCGATCTCGTGCAGCGCGGCGAGGTAGACGTCGAGGCGCTCCCGGTAGTCGTCAGGGCCGAAGTCGGTCAGTCCGGTTTCGGCGCTGGCCTTGGAGTGCAGCCCGTCGGCATCCAGCGGGCAGTCCGGTGCCATCGTCGCCATCAGCTCGCGGATCTGCTCGATCTGGGGACTGAAGCGGGGGTCGGCCAGATCATCGAGGTGCACGAGGATCGGTGCGGCATCGGTCATGGCGAATTATGTTACTCTGAGTTTCGTAATGATGACAGAGCTTGGGCGGCCCCGCGATAAGCGCATTGACAGCGCGGTGCTCCGCGCGACCGTCGAGCTGCTGGCCCAGACCGGCTACGCCGACCTCTCGGTCGACGCGATCGCGCGGCGGGCCGGCACTAGCAAACCGGCGATCTACCGGCGCTGGGCCAGCAAGGCACACCTCGTCCACGAGGCGGTGTTTCCGATCAGCGATATGACCGCGCTACCCGCCACCGGATCGCTGGGCGGTGATGTGCGTGAGATGGTCAACCGTACCGCGGCCGTGCTGACCACGCCGGCCGCGCGGGCCGCCCTGCCCGGACTCGTCGGTGAGATGGCCGCCGACCTCACATTGCACGCGGCTCTGCTGGAGCGCTTCGGTGACATCCTCTCGCGCGGCCTGACGGATCGCCTTGCGGACGCCGTGACCCGCGGCGAGGCACGGCCGGACGTCACCGCCGCCGAGGTCGTCGAGGTCGTTGCCGGCACCACTTTCCTGGCGCTGCTCACCCGCGGGGACGCGCTTGACGACTGCTGGGTGGACCGCACTGCCGCCCTGATAACGAGAGGAATCGGCTTATGACCGCGACGACGACGATGCAGAGCGGGAGCGATGAGGTGGGGGCACCTCCCGCTTGCGGGGGAGAGCGGAGCTTATGACCACGATGCACGAATCCACCGCGGCATGGCGCGAGCTACTGGACACCTTGAGCGGGCTGGACGGCTCGTTCCTGGACGGCGACCGCGCCGTCACCGATGACCGGCACATCGCCGACGGCTACCGGATGCTGGCGACCACGCTGGGTGTGGCCTTCGACACTTACTTGTTCGCTGAGCCGAGCCGGCCCGCGTTCGTCGAAGTCAACACGCCCTTCCGACGTGACCGGCGATGGGGCGGCGACAACACCGACGCCTATTACTTAATGTGTCCGGTCGATCCCGAGCGCCGCTACCGGATCAGCGGCAACCGCGGTGACAGCGTCTACTTCTCACTCACTGCATACAACGAACCGTCGCCGGGGGCGTGGTCGGATCGCATCGTGGCAATCGTGCGCGACGATGACCTCGAGATCGATGCGGTGGGCAACTTCTCGTTCGAGCTGGGACCGACGCCGGGCGCGGCCGTTCTGTTGACCCGCGGCTATCAGGCCGACCCGCTCACCGGTCGCCCGGTCAGCTGGCAGATCGAGGCGGTCGATGAGCCCGATCCCATTCGGCACGGGGATGCCGAGACAGCCGCGCGCTTGCGGGCCAGCGCCGCCTGGATGCGCACGATGTTCGCGATCGTCCCGCTGGCCGTCGGAGCGCGGGTCGACGACGCACACGCGCTGGGGCACGAGATCACGCATGCGGCAAACCAGTTCGCCGACCCTTACCAAGTGCCTGATGCCAATTTCGGCTGGTCGGCCCGGGACGCCTGCTATTCCTACGGCAGCTTCGTTCTCGACGAGGACGAGGCGCTCGTCATCACCCACCGGCCGCCGCGGTGCAGGTTCTGGAACTTGGTGGTGTGGAACCAATTCATGGCCACGCACGGCGTCACCGACGCACGCAGCTCGGTCAACGGCCACAGCGCAGTGCTCAATTCGGACGGTTCTGTGACGATTGTCATCTCCCGAGGGATGACGGCGCACCCCAATTCCCTGACGACGCTTGACTACCCCCGCGGCAACCTCGCGTTCCGGTGGTTTCTCGCCGACGAGGTTCCGGCCCGGCCGGACGTGCGGCTGGTCAAGGTGGCTGACGCGCCGACCAGCGTTGATACGCTGGGCTGAATCACTCTGTCGCAGTCGTCAAGTGGTTGCCAGAGCTTGGCGGCCGACAACCGCGCGACCCACAGCGGGCTCTGGGTAAACTGTCGCCAACAACCGATCGAGGAGTGCCAGCCAATGCCCAGAAAATTCTTAGTTTGGACAAGCATTTCTATGGGAACCTGTGCGGCATGATTGCGCGTCACATTGTCCCCGTCCTTGGAGCTGCGGTCGCCACGACGTGGGGGCTGACCGCCTCCGTCCTACCTGCCGCTGCTATCCCCGCCGCATCGGCCCAGCCGTGCCCCGACACCGAGGTGGTGTTCGCCCGCGGTACCGGCGAAGACCCGGGTGTCGGCCCGACCGGACAGGCGTTCGTCGATGCCCTGCGGTCCCGACTGGGCGGTAAGTCGATGGACGTTTACCCGGTCAACTACCCCGCGAGCGATCAGTGGTCGACTGGAATCGACGGCATCAGGGACGCCGGTGGTCATGTTGTTTCGATGGCCGGCAGTTGCCCCAACACCAAAATGGTGCTCGGCGGTTACTCGCAAGGCGCAGCCGTGATGGGCTTCGTCACCTCGCCCGCCGTCCCGGATTCGATCCCCGACGATGTCGATCGAGCGACCCTCCCTAAGCCGCTGGACCCCGCCGTGGCCAGCCACGTCGCCGCGGTTGTGCTGTTCGGGTCGCCGAATGTGCGGGCGATGCAGTTCCTTGGCCAGCCACAGGTTGTCATCGGCCCGCAATATCAGTCCAAGACCATCCAGGTGTGCGCTGTCGAGGACCCCGTCTGCTCGGATGGGATGAACTTCGCCGCGCACAACACCTACGCGGACGACGGAAGCGTGATCGCCAAGGGCGTGGACTTCGCGGCGAGTCGTCTGCAGGGAAACGGCGCACAGGTCGCGGCGACAGCTCCGCGGCAAGGCTTCGGCGACTGACCTAGCAGCGGTCCCCGACCGCCAGCTCGAGACGCTCGAGTCGACGCACCAAAAGGCTGGGCACCACTGCCCCTACCTGGGAACGATTCGTCGCGCCCGCATTCGCGGTCGACTAGCGTCTAGGGCGGTCTGTGCGCTCGCATCCAGGGACGGAGGACTCGATGGCGATCCGGGTCGCCCATGTCGGCACTGGAAACGTCGGTCGGTTGGCGTTGACCCAGTTGGTCACCAATCCGCAGTTCGAACTGACCGGGTTGTGCGTTTCGTCGCCGGAGAAGGTCGGCAAGGATGCTGGTGCGCTCGCCGGGGTCGAGGTCGTCACCGGCATCGCGGCGGTCAACGACCTTGACGCCGTGCTCGCCACCGGGCCCGAATGCGTCGTGTACTGCGCGATGGGCGACACCCGTCTGCCCGACGCGATGAAAGACGTCATGCGCATCCTCGCCGCGGGTATCAACGTGGTCGGATCATCGCCGGGAATGTTGCAGTATCCGTGGGGCGTCATGCCCGACAAGTACATCGCCCGCGTCGAAGACGCTGCACAGCAGGGTAATTCGAGCATCTTCATCAACGGCGTCGACCCCGGATTCATCAACGACCTCATCCCGTTCGCGCTCGCCGGAACCTGCCAGCACATCGAGCAGGTGCGCTGCATGGAAATCGCCGATTACGCGACGTACGACGGCGCCGAGGTCATGCACTACATGGGCTTCGGCAGGCCGCTGGACGACATGCCGATGCTGCTGCTACCTGGTGTGCTGAGCATCGCTTGGGGCTCGGCGATCCGCCAGCTGGCGGCCGGCCTGGATATCGAACTGGACGAGATCACCGAGTCCTACCAGCGCGAGCCGGCGCCCGAAGACTTCGACATCG
>DASQRI010000292.1:0-8578 GCA_035642975.1 Mycobacterium sp. | reverse complement strand
GCCGCGCGCCTCGAGCATCATCTCGGTCAACTGCACACCGGTGCGATCGGCCGGATCCAGTTCGGCCAGCAACTTGGCGACCGGCTGCCGTCCGCCGGCCACCGTCAGCATCGCGTCCGGGTCGACGGCCAGCCACGGGATGAGCACGAAGGCCCGCAGGTGGGCGAGCGGGTGTGGCAGCGTCAGACCGTCGTCGAGGGAGAACAGCTCGGCGTCCCCGTCCACCGACGTCAGATAGCAGCTGACCAGGTCCACATCGAGGGTGCGCGGGCCCCACCGCTGCCCCCGTACCCGATCTGCGGCCTCTTCCATCTCCTGGGCAAGGTCCAACCAACCGTGTCCGTCGAGTGTCGGGTCTTCGGCGATCAGCACAGCGTTGAGAAACGGGCCCTGCTCGACCCCGCCCCACGCCGGCGTTTCGTAAACCGGAGAAACCGCCAGCACCGCATCGCCGAGTCGGTCGAGCACCGATTGCAGCCGGGCCAGCCGGTCACCGAGGTTGGATCCGATCGACAGCACCACGCGAGTCACTGGCGTCACTCCTCAACGCCGGCCGCGCCGGCATCATCGTCGCCGCCGCGGGTCATCAGGCAATTCCCCCTCCCGCGGGCACCACCTGACCGCGCCCACCGCGCCGCGACCGGCGGGCCACCACCGCCACATCGCCAAAGGTCTGCGGAATCGGAGCCTGCGGCTTGTGCACCGTCACCTCGACGGCGTGCACGCGCTGGTCTTTCATCACATCCTGGGCGATCTCGCCGGCAACCGATTCGATCAGGTTGCGAGCGGGCCCGGCGATGATGGCGGCCGCCCGCTGCGCCAATACGCCGTAGTCGTAGGTGTCGGCCAGGTCGTCGCTGGCGGCCGCATCCACCAGGTCGATCCAGACGGTGATGTCGACGACGAAATCCTGACCGTCGACACGCTCATGATCGAACACCCCGTGTTGACCGCGAACTGTCAAGCCGCGCAACTCGATTCGGTCAGCCATCAGATTCTGCTCCCCCTAGCGACCACGCCTCGACAACCTTGACGGCGTCGACCGAGGCCCGCACATCGTGTACCCGCACCCCCCACGCCCCATGCAGCGCGGCCAACGCCGATACCACCGCGGTCGCCGTCTCACGCCCGTCAGGTGGCCGCACCGCACCGTCGGGCCCGGCCAACAAACGACCGAGAAACCGTTTCCGCGACGCACCCACCAGCACCGGCACACCGGTCGCCACCAGTTCCGGCAGCGCGTGCAGCAACGCCCAATTATGTTGGCCGGACTTGGCGAAGCCGAGGCCGGGGTCGATGATCAGCTTCGCCGGATCGACACCCGCGGCAACCGCGTCGTCGACGCAGCCGAGCAGCTCGGCGCGCACTTCGGCCACCACATCGCGATAGGGCGGAACTTGATGCCGATGATCGGACGACATCGATCGCCAGTGCATCAACACCCACGGCACCTCGGCCTCCACCAGCAGACCAGCCATCGCGGCATCGGCGCGTCCACCGGACACGTCGTTGACCATCTGAGCGCCGCTTTCCAGTGCCGCTCGCGCCACGCCGGCGTGCATGGTGTCGATACTGACCGTAATACCCTGTGAGGCAAGCTCTTTAACGACAGAAACGACGCGAGCAGCCTCCACCCGCGGATCGATCCGAACCGCGCCGGGACGGGTCGACTCGCCTCCGACGTCGACGATCGTCGCGCCGTCGGCGACCAACGCCAGACCCTGCTCGACGGCGCGGTCAGCGTCCAGGTAGCGCCCGCCATCCGAGAACGAGTCGTCGGTGACGTTCACCACCCCCATGACCTGGACGCGCGTGGTGCTCACTTGTGCAAGATCAGTTCGAGCGCCTCGGCTCGAGATGCACTGTTGGACTTGAACTGTCCACGCACCGCTGACGTCGTGGTGATAGCACCGGGCTTGCGGACACCGCGCATCGACATGCACAGGTGTTCGGCTTCGATCACGACGATGACCCCGCGCGGATCGACTTTGCGCATCAGCGCGTCGGCGATCTGCGCGGTGAGCCGCTCCTGCAACTGCGGCCGCTTGGCATACAGGTCGACCAGTCGGGCGATCTTGGACAATCCGGTCACCCGGCCGTCGTTGCCGGGGATGTATCCGACATGCGCCACACCGTGAAACGCCACCAGATGGTGTTCGCAAGTGGAGTACAGCGGGATCTCCTTGATCATCACCAGCTCGTCATGTTGCTCGTCAAAGGTGGTGTCCAGCACGGCATCGGGGTCGACGTAGAGGCCGGCGAAGATCTCCCGGTAGCTGCGGGCGACGCGGGCCGGGGTGTCCACCAGACCGTGCCGATCGGGGTCCTCTCCGATCGCGATCAGCAGCTCGCGGATCGCCGCCTCGGCACGTGGCTGGTCGAAGACCGCCGTGCCCAGGGTCGCGGTTCGCGAATTCGGCTGTGCTGTTGAAGCCATGGGAGCCCCGTTCGTTTCAGCCGTGTGCCGACGGGTTGGACGGGCTCGGGTCGCCACCGGGTGGGTCGGCGGGCCGGCCTGCCTCCGGTGCAGGAGTACCGGGCGGCGGATACGGCGGATACGGCGGGTAGTGCTGACCTGGGCCGCCCGCGTGGTGCTGCGGTGGCTGCGGCCAGTGTGGTGGTGGTGGCGGCGTCGGCAGCGGCGGCGGGTACCAGTAGCCCGGCGGCTGTTGTGGCGGTGGCCATCCCGGGGCGTGCCAGCCTGCTGGCGCGCCATAGTCAGGCTGTGTGGTGTGGTGCGGGGAACCGCCACGACCTTCGCCGTCGCTGCCCGCCGCACCGTGAGAACCGTTGGCGCCGTTGGTGGCTCGCTCAGCATCGGTCTGCGTGGCATCCCGCGTCGCCGCCGCGATGGCAGCCTTGAAAGCGGGTTCGGGCGCCGGCTTGGGCCACGGCTCGCCACGTTCGATGGCCAGCTCGCCAGGCGTTTTGATCGGCGGCTTGTCCGACGGAATGCGGCCACCGAAGTCGTCGAACAGGGTTAGCCGGGGCCGCTTTTCGACGTCGGCGAAGATCGCCTCCAGCTCGGCGCGGTGCAGCGTTTCCTTTTCCAGCAGCTCGCCGGCCAACGTGTCGAGCACGTCGCGGTACTCGGTGAGAATCTCCCAGGCCTCGGTGTGCGCGGCCTCGATGAGTTTGCGGACCTCTTCGTCGATTTCGCGGGCGACCTCGTGGGAGTAGTCCGCCTGATTGCCCATGGTCCGGCCCAGGAACGGGTCGCCGTGCTCGGAGCCGTATTTGACCGCGCCGAGCTTGGAACTCATCCCGAATTCGGTGACCATCGCACGGGCGATCTTGGTGGCCTGCTCGATGTCGGACACCGCTCCCGTCGTGGGCTCGTGGAAAACCAACTCCTCGGCGGCGCGCCCGCCCAGGGCCATCACCAGCCTGGCGATCAGTTCCGAGCGGGTGTGCATGCCCTTGTCGTCCTCGGGCACTGCCAGCGCGTGACCGCCGGTATTGCCACGGGCCAGGATGGTCACCTTGTACACCGGATCGACACCCGGCATCGCCCAACCCGCCAGCGTGTGGCCGGACTCATGGTAGGCGGTGATCTTTTTCTCCTGCTCGCTGATGATCCGGCTCTTGCGTCGGGGCCCGCCGACCACCCGGTCCACCGCTTCTTCCAGGGCGGCGCCAGTGATGAGGGTGCCGTTCTCGCGGGCGGTCAGCAGCGCCGCCTCGTTGATGACGTTGGCCAGATCGGCGCCGGTCATGCCGACGGTCCGCTTGGCCAGCCCGTCGAACTCGACGTCGGGCCCGAACGGTTTGCCCTTGGAGTGCACCCGCAACACCGCGCGCCGACCGGCCAGGTCAGGACTGGACACCGGGATCTGGCGGTCGAAGCGGCCCGGCCGAAGCAGCGCCGGGTCGAGGATGTCGGGCCGGTTGGTGGCCGCGATCAGGATGACCCCGGCGCGCTCGCCGAAGCCGTCCATCTCCACCAGCAACTGGTTCAGCGTCTGCTCGCGTTCGTCGTGCCCGCCGCCCAGCCCGGCGCCGCGCTGACGGCCCACCGCGTCGATCTCGTCGACGAAGATGATGCACGGGCTGTTCTGCTTGGCCTGGTCGAACAGGTCACGTACCCGGGATGCGCCGACACCGACGAACATCTCGACGAAGTCGGAGCCTGAAATCGTGAAGAACGGAACGTCGGCCTCGCCGGCCACGGCCCGCGCCAGCAGGGTCTTACCGGTTCCCGGCGGCCCGTACAGCAGCACGCCCTTGGGGATCTTGGCGCCGAGCGCCTGATACCGCGACGGGTTCTGCAGGAAGTCCTTGATCTCGTAAAGCTCCTCGACCGCCTCGTCGGCGCCGGCGACGTCGCCGAAGGTGGTCTTGGGCATGTCTTTAGACAGCTGCTTGGCCCGCGATTTGCCGAAACCGAAGCCCATCCGGGCGCCGCCCTGCATGCGGGAGAACATCATGAACAGGCCGACCAGGAGCAGCAGCGGCAGCACATAGATCAGTAGCGAGCCCAAGATGCTGCCCTGGTTGACGGTCGTGCTGACCTGGGCGTCTTTACCGGTCAGCGCGTCGAACAGCGGGACGGCGTAACCGGTCGGGTACTTGGTGATGATCTTGTCGGACCCGTCGGTGCCGCTGTTGGCGCTCTTCAGCGTCAGCCGAACCTGCTGCTCACGGTCGTCGATCTGAGCGCTCTTGACGTTGCCGCTCTTGATCTGGGTCATCGCCACCGAGGTGTCGACCGGCTTGTAGCCGCGGGTGTCATCGCTGAAGTAGAAGAATGACCAACCAAGCAGCAGCACGACGGCGATCGCCGTGAGCGTGCGGATCACGTTTTTTCGGTTCATCGATTATCGGCCGTCGCCGGCCAGGTCCTTCCCGATACACGCAGCTGGAATAGTCCAGGTTACCGCCAGTGGTGATCGCCAGCTCGGCCGCAGGCCGAGCGGAGCGGGTCACCACCATCTGATCCAGTGGTGATCGCCAGCTCGGCCGCAGGCCGAGCGCAGCGGGTCACCACCATCTGATCCCGTGGTGATCGCCAGCCCGGCCAGAGCCGGGCGCAGCCGATCGCCGACACATAGAACAACGAATCACAGTTCCCTGGGTTCACCGGCGCACCCGACCGGTGAACACCTTTCGGGCGGACCGGGCGTGTGCTTTGGTGAAACGGTGTCTGACAGCGTCCCCGTCACCGAGCGCACGATCAAGACCAACGGCGTGCAGTTGCACACCATTGAGGCGGGTGCGCCGGGAGCCCCGCTGGTGGTACTGGCGCACGGTTTTCCCGAGCTTGCCTATTCGTGGCGCCACCAGATCCCGGCGCTGGTCGCCGCCGGCTATCACGTGCTGGCGCCCGATCAACGTGGCTACGGCCGCTCCACCCGGCCGCCGGACATCGCCGATTACAACATCGCCGAGCTGTCAGCCGACCTGATCGGACTTCTCGACGATGTGGGCGTCGAAAGGGCGGTGTTCATCGGTCACGACTGGGGCGCCCCGGTGGCGTGGGGTTCGGCGCAACTGCATCCGGACCGGGTGGCCGCCGTGGTCGGTCTGAGCGTTCCGCCGGTGCCGCGGTCCCAGATCCCGCCGACGCGGGCGTTTCGCATGCTGTTCGGCGACAACTTCTTCTACATGCTCTATTTCCAAGAGCCCGGGGTCGCCGACGTCGAATTGGCCGCCGACCCGGCCAAGACCTTGCGGCGCATGATCGCCGGACAGCGCGCTTCCGATGACCATGCGGCCGCGATGCGGATGCTCGCGCCCGGGTCAGAGGGCTTCATCGATCGGCTCCCCGAACCCGACGGCCTGCCGGGCTGGATCAGCGCCGAGGAACTCGACCACTACATCGCCGAGTTCAGCCGCACCGGCTTTACCGGCGGTCTGAACTGGTACCGGAACCTGGACCGCAACTGGGAGATCATGGCCGACCCGCCGGCCGCCACCATCACGGCGCCGGCGCTGTTCGTCGCCGGCACCGAAGATCCGGTGGGGGGCTTCATGCGCCGGGACCGTACCGCCGAGGTGGTGACCGGTCCCTACAACGAGGTGATGATCGAAGGCGCCGGGCACTGGCTGCAACAGGAGCGGCCCGATCAGATCAACGAGGTAGTACTGGACTTCCTGTCGGGCCTCAAGCTGTCATGAATCGCCCGCTGAACTTCGGTGTCTTCATCACGCCGTTTCATCCGACCGGCCAATCTCCAACGGTCGCACTCGAATACGACATGGATCGAGTGGTCGCCCTGGACCGGCTCGGCTTCGACGAAGCGTGGTTCGGTGAGCATCACTCCGGTGGTTACGAGCTGATCGCCTGCCCGGAGGTGTTCATCGCGGCCGCGGCCGAACGGACCAGGCACATCCGTTTGGGTACCGGCGTTGTGTCGCTGCCTTATCACCATCCGCTGATGGTGGCCGACCGCTGGGTGCTGTTGGATCATCTGACCCGTGGGCGGGTGATGTTCGGTACCGGACCGGGCGCCCTGCCGTCGGACGCTTACATGATGGGCATCGACCCGGTCGAGCAGCGCCGGATGATGCACGAGTCGCTGGAGGCGATCCTGGCGCTGTTTCGCGCCGAACCGAGCGAGCGGATCAGCCGCCACTCGGACTGGTTCACGCTGCGCGACGCACAGCTGCATATCCGGCCCTACACCTGGCCCTATCCGGAAATCTCAACGGCAGCAATGATTTCGCCGTCCGGCCCGCGGCTCGCCGGTGCGCTGGGCACCTCGCTGCTCTCGCTGTCGATGTCGGTGCCGGGGGGATACGCGGCGCTGGAAAACGCCTGGGAGATCGTGCGCGAGCAAGCCGGCAAAACAGACCACGACGAGCCGAACCGGGAGAACTGGCGGGTGCTCGGCATCGTGCATTTGGCCGACAGCCGAGATCAGGCCATCGACGATTGCACTTACGGCTTGCAGGACTTCGCGAAGTACTTCGGCGCGGCCGGGTTCGTACCGCTGGCGAATCTGGTCGAGGGCCAGCAGTCACCCCATGAGTTCGTCGAAGACTATGCGGCCACGGGTAATTGCTGCATCGGCACGCCCGAGGACGCGATCGGCTACATCGAGGATCTACTGGTCCGGTCCGGCGGATTCGGCACCTTCTTGATGCTCGGCCACGACTGGGCATCACCGGAGGCGACCTTCCACTCCTATGATCTGTTCGCCCGCAAGGTGACTCCACATTTCAAAGCTCAACTGGAGGCGCCGCGGGCCTCGCACGATTGGGCCAAGGGCATGCGTGAGCAACTACTTGGCCGGGCAGGCGAGGCGGTGATCAAGGCGATCACCGAGCACACTCATGAGCTCAAAGCGGAAAGCGAGAACAACTGATGCGCGCATCGGTGCTGCGTGAGGGCCGCATGGTCTATCGCGACGACGTGCCCGAGCCGGTGCCCGAATCCGGCCAGGTTCTCGTTGCGGTGCGGTCGTGCGGAATCTGTGGGACAGATCTTCATTTCGCAGCCCACGGCGACGAGATGCTGGCATTGACCGATCAGATGGCAGCCAGCATCGGCGCCGGCGGTATGAAGGTCGATCTGAACAACGACGTCTTCATGGGGCATGAGTTCAGCGCCGAAGTCCTTGAAGCCGGACCTGACACGGAAACTCACACACCAGGCACGCTCGTCACTTCGATTCCAGTTCTATTGTCGTCCCGGGGTGTTGAGCCAATCCTGTCCAGCAATAGCACGATTGGCGGCTACGCCGAGCGGATGCTGCTGTCTGCGCCGTTGCTACTGCCCATCCCCAATGGATTAGACCTCAAACATGCCGCGCTCACCGAACCCATGGCGGTGGGGCTGCACGCAGTGAACAAGTCGAATATTCAACGCGGCGAGACGGCACTAGTGCTCGGCTGTGGCCCGATTGGAATCGCCATTGTCGCAGCGCTCCAGTTCCGCGGTGTCGAAACCATTGTGGCCGCCGACTTTACGAATAAGCGTCGCGAACTTGCCGCAGCAATGGGCGCACATCAAACTGTCGACCCAGCACAAGGATCACCTTTCGATACGGTTAAGCCCGCGGTGGTGTTCGAGGCGGTCGGGGTGCCCGGCATCATCGATGACGTCTTGCTGCGCGCCAAACCCGGTACCCGCCTCGTCGTGGCGGGCGTGTGCATGCAGCCCGACACGGTGCATCCGCTTTTCGCCATTGCCAAGGAGATCAACGTCCAGTTCGTCCTCGCCTACGACCCGAACGAATTCGCTGACTCCTTGCGGGCAATCGCCGAAGGTGACATCGATGTCACCCCAGTGATCACCGGCGACGTCGGCCTCGAAGACGTCGGTGCAGCTTTCGATGATCTCGCCGACCCCGAACGGCACTGCAAGATATTGGTCACGCCGTAATCTGCGCTTCACCGCACGATTTGGCCTTTCGCTGTTATATGTTGAGCCAAGCTGGCTAACTGACCAAATCCTCCGGAGGAGGCGCCATGCCAACCCCGGGGCCGAGCCTGGCACGGCAGATGCTGCGGCGCCGGCCGGTGCGCGGCGCCCCGGTCGCCGGCGGGGCCTCAGATCACTTGCAGCGCAGTCTCGGGACCTTCCTGCTCACCATGTTCGGTGTCGGCGAGACCGTCGGTGCGGGCATCTTCATCG
>DASQRI010000291.1:0-12981 GCA_035642975.1 Mycobacterium sp. | reverse complement strand
CCGACGGCGCCCGGGCCGACAACTGCAATATCCATGACGATCCTCGAAACTACCGCCTCTAGACTGGACTGTCGTTTCCACCTTCTATAAGGAGTATTCGTGCTGCGCAGTCACGCCGCGGGATCGTTGCGGGCCGCCGATGCCGGGCAAAAGGTGACGCTGGCCGGGTGGGTCGCGCGTCGGCGCGACCACGGCGGGGTGATCTTCATCGATCTGCGCGACGCGTCGGGAGTGTCTCAGGTGGTGTTCCGGGCCGCCGACGTGCTGGCCCAGGCCCATCGCCTGCGCGCCGAATTCTGCGTCGCCGTCGAAGGTGTCGTCGAGATCCGCCCGGACGGCAACGCCAACCCCGAGATCGCCACCGGCGACATCGAAGTCAACGCGACGTCGCTGACGGTGTTGGGGGAGTGCGCGCCGCTGCCGTTTCAACTCGACGAGCCCGCCGGCGAGGAAACCCGACTGCGCTATCGCTATCTCGACTTGCGCCGCGACGGCCCAGGCGGTGCAATCCGGTTGCGCTCCAAGGTGAATGCCGCAGCTCGCGGGGTGCTGGCCGAGCATGACTTCGTCGAGATCGAAACGCCGACGATGACGCGCTCGACACCGGAAGGCGCCCGCGACTTCTTGGTGCCGGCCCGGCTGCAGCCCGGCTCGTTTTACGCCCTGCCGCAAAGCCCGCAGCTGTTCAAGCAGCTGCTGATGGTGGCCGGCATGGAGCGTTACTACCAGATCGCCCGCTGCTACCGCGACGAGGATTTCCGCGCCGACCGCCAGCCGGAATTCACCCAGCTCGACATGGAGATGAGCTTCGTCGAAGCCGACGACGTGATCGCGATTTCCGAACAAGTGCTCAAAGCGCTGTGGGCGTTGATCGGCTACGACCTCCCGCTGCCGGTGCCGCGCATCAGCTACGCCGACGCGATGCGACGGTTCGGCTCGGACCGACCCGACCTGCGGTTCGCCCTGGAGCTGGTGGAATGCGCAGAGTTCTTCAAGGACACCGCTTTTCGGGTGTTCCAGGCACCCTACGTCGGTGCGGTGGTGATGGCGGGCGGCGCGTCGCAGCCACGTCGCACGCTGGACGGCTGGCAGGACTGGGCCAAACAGCGTGGGCACAAGGGGCTGGCTTACGTGTTGGTCGGCGACGACGGCACGCTGAGCGGGCCGGTGGCCAAAAATCTGTCCGACGCCGAGCGCGCGGGCCTGGCCGGACACGTCGGCGCCCAGCCCGGTGACTGCATTTTCTTCTCGGCGGGTCCGGCCAAGGCATCGCGCCTGCTGTTGGGCGCGGCCCGGGTGGAGATCGCGGATCGGCTCAACCTGATTGACCCGAACGCCTGGGCGTTCACCTGGGTGGTGGATTTCCCGCTGTTCGAGCCGGCCGATGAGGCCACCGCCGCCGGTGATGTCGCGGTGGGCAGCGGCGCGTGGACCGCGGTGCATCACGCGTTCACCGCGCCCAAGGCCGAATCGGAGGCCACCTTCGACAGCGACCCGGGCGGCGCGCTGGCGGACGCTTACGACATCGTCTGCAACGGCAACGAAATCGGCGGCGGCTCAATTCGTATCCACCGCCGAGACATTCAGGAACGAGTGTTCGCGATCATGGGCATCGGCGCAGCGGAGGCGCAGGAGAAGTTCGGATTCCTGCTCGACGCGTTCACCTTTGGTGCGCCGCCGCACGGCGGGATCGCGTTCGGCTGGGATCGGATCGTGCAGCTGCTGGCCAAGATGGATTCCATTCGCGAGGTGATCGCGTTCCCGAAGTCCGGCGGTGGCGTCGACCCGCTGACCGGCGCCCCGGCCCCGATCACCGCCCAGCAGCGCAAGGAATCTGGGATCGACGCGGTGCCCGATGTGCATCGAGATCGACGCTAGCGCAGGATTTGTCCCGCTTTTCGACGCTAGCGTCGAACTGGGCGATACCCGCGCCGCCTCAGCACGCTGTTGACGCGGTCGATGACGTCTCGTGGCCGGTCTTCGGATACCACCCGGACCACGTGCCAGCCGAGATCAGCGACTACTTCGTGGCGGCGGATGTCCTTGACGTATTGCCTTCGATCACTGCGATGCTGGTCGCCGTCGTATTCAGCGGCCACCTTGAACTCTTCCCAACCCATATCAAGGAACGCGATCGGCCGGCAGCCGTCGAGCACCGGTATCTGCGTGGTCGGGGCGGGAAACCCCGCGTCAATCAGTAGAAGGCGCAGCCAACTCTCCTTCGGAGACGCAGCGCCGCCGTCGACATATGGCAAGGCAACCCGCAGTCGCCGCAGCCCACGCGCACCGGGATGCCGTTTGGCCAGTAACAGCACATCCTCGGCCGAAAACGGGGTTGCCCGCACGAGCGCGTCGATTCGTGCAACGGCTTGCGCGCGGGGCAGATGCCGACCTAAGTCGTAGGCGGTTCGCGCCGGCGTGGTTACCGGAAGCCGAGCGACGTGGGTGATCTCGTCGTCGGTCAGAGCCTCGTTGCGCACCACGAGGCCGGGTTGGGGCCGAGCGTTCGGCGCTATCAACTCAATACGGACGGCGGCGTCCGCCCACTGTGCACCGTGCAATGCCGACGCGGCCACACCCGCGATGACCGCCCGACGACGGGACCAAAGCCACGCTCCGACGGTCCGATCGCGGAGCGACGGCTCGGCGAGTTTGGGGACATACACGTCACGGAAGATCGCGCGATGGCGTCGGAGATCGGACTTAGTGACTCTGCCGCCCATCACGGACTCGCTGCCAATGAAGACTTCCACCATGGCGGCATGATGAGCTTCGCCACCGACAACGGACTCGAGATCGACGCTAGCGTTAGATTTCCGCCGCTTTTCAGCTCTACCGTCGATCTCGGCGACTGACAGCGTCACCGGAATAGACGGCGGATCCGGGCGGGTTGACGCTCAACATGAGCGAAGGAATGCCTGACACCGAAACGATCAAAGCGTTCAACAAGTCCATCACCGACGAGTTCCGGGCCAACGACGGTAAGGTCGGCGGCCCGTTCGAGGGCGCGGACCTACTCCTGCTGACTACGACGGGCGCCAAGTCGGGTCAGCCGCGAATCTCGCCGCTGGCCTACTTCCGCATCGACGGCAAGCTGCTCATCATCGGGTCGTTCGCCGGCGCCGACATCAACCCGGGATGGGTGCACAATCTGCGGGCTGACCCCTCGGCGCATGTCGAGATCGGCAACGAATCCTCGGACGTGACCGCCCGCGAATTGCCGTCCGGTGAGCGCGACGCGCTCTTCGGCAAGATCACCGCGGCGGCACCCGGGTTCGCCGAGTACCAGGCGAAGACGACCCGGGTGATCCCCGTCTTCGAACTGCAGCCGGTGAGTTAGCCCGGCCGGATAGTTAGCCCGCCAACCGATTGGCCATAGCGCCGGATCACGGCGCAATCTCGACGCCCATCACAGGGCGGTCACGTCGGCGCGAATCGGCTAGCGCGGGACCAGCGACCACAGCGTCTGCAGCGTGCCGCGCATAGGGTGCAGCAGGATGTTGACGATTTGGATCGGGAAGAGCTGGCCGTTGCCGCCGCACTTCGGCCACGCGCCAGGCCCCTGAGTAGCAAGGACGCGGTTCGCCACCGCGATCTGCTCCTCCCGCGGAGCGGACGCCGGGTCACCGACCCCGCCGTTCGCGACCCAGGTAGACGGCTTGAACTGCAGACCGCCGTAGAAGCCGTTGCCGGTGTTGGCGTGCCAGTTGCCACCCGACTCGCATTGCGCGACGGCGTCCCAGTCCATGCCGTCTGCATATGCCACGCCAGTGGTCGGAGATACGACGAGTGTCAGACCCAGGACGACCAATATGGCTATCACCAGGTGCTTGCACAGCGTGCTCAGTAGCCCACCTAAATGACTCATTTAACAGGTCTAACAAACCAGTGTGAAAAGAGTCAATATTTGGGGCTTTAGTAATTTAGTGAGATTATTGATAAGAAGGCGCTTAGTGTTGCTAATGGCTATTGGAGGTAGAAAATTAGCCTACTGATGCAGTTTATAACTAGAGTGTTATAAGTGATTGAAGTTATCTAGCCGTGATTGAGTGATTAGAGTGACCTATGATGCTGCTGTTGCTGAAGTGATAGATGATGCGCCGAAGTAGGACGACCAGACGTCAGTCGGACTCGTCGAAAAACTCCTGGACCAGGCGTTTTGGGGCCTGCGTCAACCAGGCCTCGACAATCACCTCACGCAGCCCCAACTCGTCGATCTCGGCGAGTCTGACGAGCACGGCCGGATAGCCATCAAAATGAGGGGTGGTGAAGTACACGTTCGGCTCGTCCGCGATCAACGCGAACTTGACCCCCTCATCGGCCACTCGGACGCCGAGGATGTCGCCGTCCGGCGGCTCGATCCCCAGTGCCGTCAACGCTTCGCGATCGGATTTCCGCAGCGGCCGGTCCCAGGCGATCAGCTTCTTGCCGACCCGCCACTCGCGCGGCGACTGCTCATTGATGAGCTGCAGCTCACCAACGATGCTGGCGACGTCGTCCCACGTGGCCATGACTCATTGTGCTCCCGGGAACGGGTGTCAGGGGTGGATCGCGCCGCACCGCTGCACGCGGTCGTGCGGCTAATTAGTGTTGCAGGGTGACGTCGCCGACGCAGGCCAGCGATCCGGAGCCGCTGTCGCCCGATCAGCAACCGCCGGGCCCGGGGACTCGCTACCGGATCACCCACCGCACCGAGTATCGCTATTCGGACGTGGTGACCAGTTCCTACGGCCGGGGCTTCCTGACTCCGCGGGACATGCTCCGGCAACGCTGCCTGTTCCACGAGCTGCGGATCTCACCGACACCCACGGACAGCTCGACCAGCCGGGACAGCTACGGCAACATCAGCTCGTATTTCCATGTCACCGAGCCGCATCAGACGCTGACCATCGTCAGCGAGTCCGTTGTCGAGGTGTATCCGGCGCCACCCGAGCGCTGGGGTGGCGGACCGGCACTGGCGCCCTGGGAGCGGGCCCGCCCGGCGGGGGCCCGAGGTGCGTTGGCCACCGAGTTCGCGCTCGACCTCGACCCGCCCGAGATCACCGACGAGGTACGCGAATACGCGGCGCCCAGCTTTGTCCCCGAACGTCCGTTGGTCGAGGTGCTGCGAGATCTCTCAGCACGGATCTACACCGACTTCACCTATCGATCCGGTTCGACCACCGTCTCCACCGGAGTCAATGAGGTTCTGACGGCGCGGGAAGGGGTATGCCAGGACTTCGCGCGGCTGGCGATCGCCTGCTTGCGTGCCAACGGTTTGGCTGCCAGCTATGTGTCCGGGTACCTGGCCACCGATCCACCGCCCGGAAAGGACCGCATGATCGGTATCGACGCCACCCATGCCTGGGCCGCGGTGTGGACACCGCAGCCGCCCGGGCAGTTCGAGTGGCTGGGGCTGGATCCCACCAACGACCAGATGGTCGACGAGCGGTACGTCATCGTCGGGCGCGGCCGCGACTACGCCGACGTCCCACCGCTGCGCGGGATCATCTACACCAATTCCGAGAAAAGCGTGATCGACGTTGCCGTCGACGTCGTGCCGTATGAAGGTGACGAACTGTATGCGTGACTTCCACTGTCCCAACTGCGGTCAGCGCCTGACATTCGAGAACTCGGCGTGCCTGGCGTGCGGCAGCGCCCTGGGTTTCTCCCTCGATGAGATGGCCTTGCTGGTGATCACGACGGGCGACGACGCCGACCATGCCGGCTTCGTCAGCGCCCGCGACTACGAACTGTGCGCCAATCGCCATCTCGCCGAATGTAATTGGCTGGTTCCGATCAATCTTGCCGGCGGGCTTTGCACGTCGTGTGCGCTGACCATCGAACGGCCCAATGACGCCGACACCGCCGGCCTCGCGGAGTTCGCCCGGGCTGAGGCAGCCAAGCGCAGGTTGGTCGCCGAACTGCACGAGCTCAAACTGCCGATCGTCGGGCATGACCAGGATCCCGATTACGGCTTGGCGTTCCGGCTGCTGTCCAGCGCGCACGAGCAGGTGCTGACCGGACACGAAAATGGCGTGATCACCATCGATTTAGCCGAGGGCGACGACGTACACCGGGAGCAGTTGCGGGTCGAGATGGACGAGCCGTATCGCACGCTGCTGGGACACTTCCGGCACGAGATC
This sequence comes from Mycobacterium sp., assembly GCA_035642975.1. GTDB lineage: Bacteria > Actinomycetota > Actinomycetes > Mycobacteriales > Mycobacteriaceae > Mycobacterium. The sequence goes on along the minus strand of DASQRI010000291.1, from coordinate 6,856 downwards.
GGGCACTATTACTTCTACCGGCTGATCGCCCCGTCAAGCGAGTACCTGGAGCGGTTCAACGAGCTGTTCGGCGACCCGGACGCCGACTATCAGCAGGCTCTGGACCGGCACTACAGTGACGGCGCGCCCGATGGCTGGGAAGAGACCTACGTGTCGTCGTATGCGACCATGCACCCCGCCGAGGACTGGGCCGAGACGTTCGCGCACTACCTGCACATCCGCGACACCCTTGACACGTCGGCCTGGTGCGGCTTAGCGCCTGCGACCGCCACCTTCGACCGGCCGGTGTTGGGGCCCAGCGCTTTTGCGACCATCATCGACATGTGGCTGCCGTTGTCGTGGTCGCTGAACATGGTGAACCGGTCGATGGGCCGCGACGACCTGTACCCGTTCGTGCTGCCGGTCGCGGTGCTGGAGAAGATGAAGTTCATCCACACCGTCGTCGACGAGGTGACCGCGGTGTCGGGCAAGCGCGATCGGGTCAGCGCCTAGATCCACCCGTGGTCACGGCATCACCCGTCGCTCGTCGGGGCCCCACAACGGCTGCATACCGCCGGGCAGCGCCAGTTGCGTTGCGGTGATGACGTCGGCCAGTTCGCGCAGCGCGGCGTGCACAGTTTTCAGCAGGTTGGCCAACTTCCCGCGACGCCCGTCGGCCGAAACACCTTCCAGTTCAATGGGACTCGACCGACGCAGCAATGTGCTGATCTCGGCGACCATCCGCTCCGGCCGTGACGACCCCGACGAGCCGGGCAGGTCGCCGAGGTCGGCCCGCAACCGCTCCAGTTGATAGATCAAGGACCGCGGGTTCGTCCCGTCGAAGAGCATCAGCTCGGCCAGGGCGGCGACGCTGACCTTGCCGACCGTGCGGCGGCGGTAGATGACTGCCGATTCGGATGCGATCAGGGCTGACTCGATGACGGTTCGCTCGGCGGCGGGGGCCCGGACGGTCGTCAAAGTGGCGTTCAGCAACGCGGTCAGCCCCAGGCCACGTTCGATGCGCTTGCCGATGTCCATCATGGTCCAGCCGACGTCCTGGACCATCGACTCGCCGGCCACCCCGGCCAGCGTCAGCATCCCGACCAGGGCCTGAGACTGAGCCGACGCAAGCACGCCGTCGGCCTCGGCCAGCGAGTCCGGCGGCTCGGAGTTGTGCGCCAATGCGCGCTCGACGCCGGCCAGTACCACCCAGGTGTCGCTGGACAATTGGTCGCGCACCGCCCGGGCGGCCAGCGCCAGCCGGTCCACCGACCACACCAGCGAGCCCGGTCTTTCGCGGTCCATGGTCAGCGACCACAGCGTCGACGGCGCGATGGCGATCGTCTCCGCCTGATCGCCCGCCCCGGTGTCGGTTCCGGTGACCCGGCCCAGCGCGGCCATCAGCACCGGCACACACTCGCTTTCCGAAGTCTCCTGACGGTGCCGGAATTCGTAGTAGCGCCGACGGGCAACGATCAGCAACCGGGCCATGTTCTCGGCCCGTTCGCCATAGCGTCCCATCCAGAACAGATCGGACAACACCCGCGGCGAGCTGACTCCCAGGGTGCCCGCGCCCGTCTTCGCCGGGGTCTCGGGCGCCGGCAAGGTTATCGTCTCGGCTCGTGAGCGCTCAGTGGGACGGACCCAGACATCCTTTGCCGCAACGGTTTTCAACGTATATGCGGGAGGGCCCGAGGTCAACACGTATCCCAGGCCGCCGATCATCGGTGCATACCCGCCGCGTTGAGCCACCGTGAACAACCGCATACCCACCCCGCCGGCAGAGAATCCACCGGCCGGGCTGGTGGGCGCCGAGGAGAATTGCGGCAGCTCCTGGCCGACCCATTGCCATGGCATGGTCTCGATGCAGGCGGCCAGCTCGGCCAGTCGCGCCGACGAAAGCGCGGGCCCGACAAGCGTTTGCCCGCCAATGGTGGGCCTGATCAACAACGACGAGAGGTTCGCCAGCAGGTGCGAGCGTTCGCTGTCGATGCCGCCCCAATAGCTGGGCGCGCTGGCCAGCACGGGTGCTTCACCGAGCAACCGCTTGGCCAGCTCGGGCAAGAATCGTTGCAGCCCAGCGCTTTCCAGTATGCCGCTGCCGAGCGTGTTGACCACCGTCACCGTTCCACGGTGTTGCGCTTCCACCAAACCGACCACTCCGAGCCGCGAGTCGGCGCGCAGATCGAGTGGATCGGTGTAGGTCGCGTCGACGCGGCGGAATACCACGTCGACGCGTTTCAGCGTGCCCAGCGAGCGCATCCACACCTTGCCGTCGCGCACCACCAGATCGGCGCTCTCCACCAACGGGAAACCCAACAGCGTCGCGAGATACGCCTGATCGAACGCGGTTTCGGAGTAGATACCCGGGCTGAGCACGACCACCACCGGGTCTTGCGCGCCGTCGGGTGCCGCGTCGATCAGCGCCAACCGCAGCGCCTGCGCGAACGGTGTCGTCGGCCGCGGGACGACCCGCTCGTAGAGGTCTGGAAGCGCGTGCGCCAGAACCCGTCGGTCCGCCAGCGCGTAACCGGCTCCCGACGGCGCCTGCGTCCAGTCGGTGTTGACCTGGAAGCTGCCGTCGGGCAGCCGGCTGACGTCACTACCGTGCATGAACAGTTGATGGTGCCCCGGCACCTCGATTCCGTTGGCGGCGCGGACGTAACCGGGGTGGGCGAACAGTAGCTCCGGCGGCAGCACGCCCTCCGTGAGCGAGCGACGGCTCCCGTACAGGTCGGCGAGCACGGCGTTGAGCACCCGCGACCGCTGCACCACCCCGGCCTCGAGCACATCCCAATCGGTGGCGGACACCACCAATGGCAGTGGGTCCAGGCGCCAGCGCTTGGACTCGACACCGCGGCCGGCGGCGGGTTCGCGGCCGGGATCGACTCCGGTGTAGGTGATGTCGTCGTTGTCCACCAGTTGGTGCACAGCGGAGCTCAGCCGACTCAGCCCGGCCCTGCCGCGGTCGCCGACCGCGTCGGCAAGCTCGGTCCAGGCGGGCCGCACGTTTCCGGCTTCGTCGACGAATTCGTCGTAGCCGATCGCCGGGCCTTCGAGGCCCGCCGGGCGGAGGTCGAACAGGGATTCTTGGGCACGCGCGGCGCGATACCCGGCCAGCAGCCGGTCGACGTCGGTGCGGTGGTGAAAAGCTGCCGACGACGCGGTGGGGTGCACTGCCATTTCTGCCGAAGCCACTACTGAAGGACGGTACGCACGCGTCGCAGGTCGAGGATGCCCGGCGCGCCGATGTCTGTGGAAATTCGCGCCTGCTTCTCCCGGATATCGGACATGTCGAGCTTGCCCGGGGTGAAGCCGGTGGCCTCGAAGCGCCGGGCACGGCGGGACTCGGCCTCGACGGCGTTGACGGGAGGCTGGTCGTAGGCGCGTCCCCCCGGGTGCGCGATGTGGTAGGTGCAGCCGCCCCGTGAGGTCGCGGTGGTGAGGTCGACCAGCTCGAACTGCAGCGGGCCGTCGACGGTGATGCTCGGGTGCAGCGCGCTGGGCGGCTGCCAGGCCCGAAACCGCACACCGCCCACGTGGACGTCGGGGTTGTCCGTGGCCAGCAACGGCACCGGGTAGTCGTTGCACGTGACGACGTAGCGGTGCCGGTCGGCTCCGATGATGCGCACCTGTATGCGCTCGACCGACGAGTCGACGTAGCGGGCGGTTCCGGTGGCAGTGGCCTGTTCGCCCAAAGTGTTCCACGGCTCGATCGCCCCGCGCAGTTCGATCTCGACGCCGTCGAACACCGCGGTGCCGATGCGCGGGAAGCGGAACTCGGTGAACGGGTCCAGCCAGCTGGTCTCGAAGTCGATGCCGTGTGCGCGCAGGTCTGCCGCGACATCGGCGATGTCATGAATCAGGAAGTGCGGCAACAGGTATCGCCCGTGCAGGTTGGGGCCGTGCCGGATCAGCGGAGCCCGCAGCGGCTCGTCCCAGAACCAAGCCACCAGCGAACGCACCAGCAGCGACTGCACCATCGCCATCCGCAGATGCGGCGGCATCTCGAAGCCGCGCAACTCCAGAAGACCCAGCCGGCCGCGCGGACTGTCCGGGCTGTAGAGCTTGTCGATGCAGAACTCGGCGCGATGCGTGTTGCCGGTAATGTCGGTGAGCAGATGCCGCAGCGCACGGTCGCTCACCCACGGTGGTGGCGCCGCGTCCGCGGAAGACGAAGCGAGCCGGGCGATTTCGGCGAAGGCGATCTCGAGTTCGTAGAGCGCCTCGGCGCGGCCCTCGTCCACCCGCGGCGCCTGCGACGTGGTGCCGACGAACCGGCCGGCGAACAGGTAGGACAGCGCCGGGTGCCGCTGCCAGTACGTCAGCAGCGACACCAGCAGATCGGGGCGGCGCAGCAGCGGTGAGTCCTTCGGGGTGATGCCGCCGAGCGTGATGTGATTACCCCCGCCGGTGCCGCCGTGGCTGCCATCGAATTCGAACGACTCGGTAGAAAGGCGAGCCAGCCGGGCTTCCTCATACAGGGTTTCCAGCTGCCGGCGCTGCTCGGCGAAACTGGCGGTCGGCGCGATGTTGACCTCGATGACCCCGGGGTCGGGGGTGATCGTCGTCGACGTCAGCCGCGGGTCGGGCGGCGGCTGGTAGCCCTCGATGACGACCGGGCAGCCGATCTTCGCCGCGCCGGCATGGACCCGGGAAATGAGGTCGACGAAGTGATCGAGGGCCTCGGTCGGCGGCATGAAAACGTAGAGCAGCCCATCGCGGACCTCGGCGACCATCGCGGTGGTCGGCGCGGTCGCAGAGTCATCTGGGTCTTCCAGCTGCGCTTTGGCATCAGACGGTTTCAGTTCGTCGCCAACGGTTGTCGGATCGGTGACGAACGACGCCCGCGGCGGCTTCCAGCTGATCGAATCCAGCGGCAGTCGCAGACCTGCCGGCGACGACCCGTCCACCAACACGATGCGGCCGCGGCGCAGCCGCCAATCGGCGCTGGCCCAGCCGAGCTCGTCATCGCGCCGGTGCAGCGGTAGCGCGAATGCGACTGGGGCCGTGGCAGATTCGTCGAGTCGCCTCAACAACTCGGCGCGGCCGGCGGCGGTGTCGCGACCGGTTTCCGGACCGAGGTCGGCGTCCGGTTCGACCAGGTCGCCTTCGGGCAGGCGGGCTTTGGCCGCCATCCGCGACAGCGGGTCTTCGTAGGCCGGCCGCACCTGAGAGGGCGGCAGTCCCAGACCGTCGGCGATCGCGGCGAGCAGATCGTGGGCCGTCGCATCGGCTGCCGGTGCGCCGGTCGAGGCGGTATTCCACGGGTCGGCCAGCAGCGTGTCGTCGGGCCACAGCGGTTGCCCATCGGTTCGCCAGTACAGCGCAATCTGCCAGCGCGGCAACGGCTCTCCGGGATACCACCGGCCCTGCCCGCGGTGGATCAAGCCCTGCGGGGCCCACTGCGCCTTCAGCCGGGCGGCTAGGTCGGACGCGCGTTGGCGCTTGTGCGGGCCGTCAGCGGCCGTGGTCCACTCCTCGTCGACCTGGTTGTCCACCGACACGAAGGTGGGTTCGCCGCCGACGGTGATCCGGACGTCGCCGGCGACCAGCCGCTCGTCGACGCCCCGGGCGACTTCCTGGATCGTTGCCCACGCCTCGTCGCTGTAGGGCAGCGTGACACGCGGGTCTTCGTGGATGCGGGTGACCGTGTTGGAGAACTCCAGCATCGAGTCGCACGGCTCGGTGCCACCGGTGATCGGGGCCGCGGTCGCCGGGTGTGGCGTGGCCGCCAGCGGGATGTGGCCCTCGCCGGCGAACAGACCCGACGTCGGGTCCAGTCCGATCCAGCCCGCGCCCGGGACGTACACCTCGGCCCAGGCGTGCAGGTCGGTGAAGTCGGCGGCAGGGCCCGACGGCCCGTCGAGCGCTTTGACGTCGGAGGTCAACTGGACCAGGTAGCCGGACACGAACCGGGCGGCCAGCCCCAGCTGGCGCATGATCGACACCAGCAGCCAGGCGAAGTCACGGCACGAGCCGACGCCGGTACGCAGCGTGACGTCCGGTGTCTGCACACCGTGCTCCATGCGCACGCTGTAGCCGAGGTCGGCGTTGATCCTCTTGTTGAGCGCCACCAGGAAGTTGATGGTGCGGGTGCCCTGCGGCATCGAGAAGTCACGTGCCCATGCCTGCACCAGCTCGCCGGGACCCGTGCCGGCGCCGTGCTCGTCGACCGGCCGCAGATACGGCCGGAGGTCGTCGGCCATCGCCTCGGGATAACTGAACCCGCCGGACGGCCAGGTCTCGGCCCAGTCCTCGATGAAGAAGTCGAACGGGTTGATCGACTTGAGGTCGGCGATGAGACCGACGGTGATGGTCAGCTGGCTCATCGGATTCGGGAAGGTCAGCCGGTAGACGAAGTTGCCGACCGCGTCCTGTTGCCAGTTGATGAAGTGGTCGGCCGGCTCGACCCGCAGCGAATAGGCCTCGATGGCTGTGCGCGAGTGCGGCGCCGGGCGCAGCCGCACCACGTGGGGGAAAACGCGTACCGGCCGGTCAAAGCTGTAGCTGGTGCGATGCTCCAGCGCCACTTTGATGGTCATAACCGCCCATCACATCACGACCGCAAGATCGGCGCAGCGCGGCCCGATTCGGCCCTGTGGTGATTTAGACGGAGTGGCGTAACCGGGATTGGCCGCTGACTGTTCTTAGGATCGCTCGGGTGGACGATCGTTACGGCTCGGACGTACTCGCGCGCGACCCGCACGGCTCGCGCAGGACCCGGTCGGTTGAGTTGCCAATAGAACTGGGCATGGTCGTTGAGGACGCGCAGACCGGCTATGTGGGCGCGGTGGTGCGTGTCGAGTACGGGCGGATGGAGCTCGAGGACCGGCACGGCCGAACCAGGCCGTTCCCGATTGGTCCGGGATATCTC
>DASQRI010000290.1:0-3822 GCA_035642975.1 Mycobacterium sp. | reverse complement strand
TCGCCCAGCTGGAGGAATTCGGTAGCCTGCAGCGCCGCTTCACCTCTGACGTCAGCCACGAGTTGCGCACGCCGCTGACCACCGTGCGGATGGCCGCCGACCTGATCTACGACCACAGCGAGGACCTCGACCCGGCGCTGCAACGGTCCACCGAGCTGATGGTCAATGAACTGGACCGATTCGAGTCGCTGCTCAGCGACCTGCTGGAAATCTCCCGCCACGATGCGGGTGTCGCGGAGTTGTCGGTCGAGGCGGTCGACCTGCGGACAACCGTCAACAGTGCGCTGGGCAATGTCGGCCACCTGGCCGAAGACGCCGAGGTCCAGTTGATCGTCGACATGCCCGAAGACGGTGTGATCGCCGAAGTCGACCCCCGCCGGGTCGAGCGGATTCTGCGCAACCTGATCGCGAACGCCATCGATCATGCCGAGCACAAGCCGGTGCGGATCCGGATGGCCACCGACGAGGACACCGTCGCCGTCACCGTCCGCGACTACGGCGTCGGACTGCGGCCGGGCGAGGAGAAGCTGGTGTTCAGCAGGTTCTGGCGCTCGGACCCGTCGCGGGTGCGGCGGTCCGGCGGAACCGGACTCGGGCTGGCCATCAGCGTCGAGGACGCGCGGCTGCATCAGGGTCGGCTGGAGGCCTGGGGCGAGCCGGGCAACGGCGCCTGCTTCCGGCTGACCCTCCCGCTGGTGCGTGGGCACAAGGTCACCACCAGCCCGCTGCCGATGAAACCGATTGCCCCGGAACGCAAAGAGCGTCAGGTCCGGCAGCGGGAGCACGCCGAAAGGGGCGTGTGATGCGGCAACGGCTCGATCGCCCGGCTTCTCCTCGGGCCGTTACGGCCCGCATCGTCGCCGGGCTGAAGGCTGGCCTGTTGTGCGCGCTGGCCGTGGTGCTCGCGGGCTGCGCCGGCGTGCCGAGCGCGTCGGCGCCGCAAGCGATCGGCACCGTCGAACGACCCGCGCCGGCCAATCTGCCCAAGCCGACACCCGGGATGGATCCCGACGTCCTGTTGCGCGAATTCCTCAAAGCCACAGCCGATCCGGCCAACCGGCACCTGGCCGCGCGGCAGTTCCTCACCCAGTCGGCGTCCAACGCGTGGGACGACGCCGGTAGCGCGCTTCTGATCGACCACGTGGTCTTCGTCGAAACCCATAGCACCGAACGGGTTTCGGTCACCATGCGAGCGGACAAGCTTGGTTCGCTGTCGGACATGGGCGTGTTCGAGACCGCCGAGGGCGTGCTGCCGGATCCCGGTCCGATCGAGCTCGTCAAGACGCCGGGCGGCTGGCGCATCGACAAGCTGCCCAATGGGGTGTTCTTGGACTGGCAGCAATTTCAGGCCACCTACAAGCGCAACACGTTGTATTTCGCCGACCCGACCGGCAAGACGGTCGTTCCGGATCCCCGCTATGTCGCGGTGTCCGACCGTGATGCGCTGGCCACCGAACTGGTGTCCAAGCTGATCGCCGGTCCGCGTCCGGAGATGGTCAAAAGCGTGCACAACATGCTCGCTCCGCCGGTGCGGCTGCGCGGCCCGGTGACACGAGCCGACGGCGGCAAAAGTGGTATCGGCCGGGGCTACGCCGGGGCGCGAATCGACCTGGAGTTGCTGACGGTCGCCGACCCGCACAGCAGGCAATTGCTTGCCGCGCAGATCATCTGGACGTTGGCGCGAGCCGACATCAAAGGACCGTACGTGATCAAAGCGGACGGCGCCGCGCTGGACGAACGGTTCGCCGACGGGTGGAACACCACCGACGTCGCCGCCACCGATCCCGGTGTGGCCGAAGGCGCTGCGGCCGGTGTGCACGCGCTGGTGGGGGGGCGGCTGGTGGCGCTGGACGGTCAGCGCTCCGACCCGGTGCCGGGCGCGTTCGGGCGGACGACGGATCAGACCGGAGCCGCGCTGTCGCGCAACGGGCACCAGGTGGCGTCGGTGGTGACGCTTCGGCCCGGCGCGCCGGATATGGCGACCTCGCTGTGGATCGGTGACCTCGGCGGCGAAGCCGCCGAAGCCGCGGACGGACATACCTTGTCGCGACCGACCTGGTCGCTGGACGATGCGGTCTGGGTGGTGGCCGACGGCAACACCGTGTTGCGCGCCATTCAGGAAACGGCCTCGGGCCAGCCGGCGCGTCTGCCGGTCGATTCGGCCGCGGTGTCCAGCCGCTTCCCGGGGGTGATCGCCGAGCTGCAGTTGTCCCGGGACAGCACTCGCGCCGCGATGGTCATCAACGGGCAGGTGATCCTGGCCAACGTCGAGCAGACCCAGGCCGGCCAGTTCGCACTGACCTATCCGCGTCGGCTGGGCTTCGGGCTGGGCTCCTCGGTGGTGTCGTTGTCGTGGCGCGCCGACGACGACATAGCGGTGAGTCGCACCGACGCCGGCCACCCGGTGTCCTACGTCAACATCGACGGGGTGAACTCGGACGCGCCGAGCGGCAATCTGCAGCTCCCGGTGGGGGCGATCGCGGCCAACCCCTCGGCGGTGTACGTCGCCGATCCACGCGGGGTGATGCAGCTGTCGATCTCGGGCGCTGAGGGTCCGCAGGGCTGGTTGGACGTCCCGCCATTCATGGTGGGCGGGGCGCTGCCGGTGCTGCCCGGCTGAGGTACCGGCAACGGGACTGCGCATTCTGTCCAGGACGCGGCGTGCGACGGCTAGTTGATCTGCTCTGGGCTGCTTAGCGTTGGCGGGGTGATGAGCCCAGTGGCCGCGGCGGCGCTCGCGTGGATCGCCGGAACGCGGCACGAACGGTCCGACGATGTGCGCCGGGCGCTGGTCGCATCGGGAATCGTCAGCAAGACCGATCCTGCCGCGTTGACTCGATGGGTGCGCAGCTCACGCCGGTGCGGTTTCCACCGGGGCACGCCATCGCCACCGGAGGCGACTCCGGCGGCCGTCTTTATGTGATCATGTCCGGCAAAGTGAAGGTCTCGATCCGCAGGCTCGACGGCTGTGAAATCGTGTTGACGATCCTGAAAAGGCACGAAATCTTCGGTGTGGTATCGCTTTTCGATCCGGTCGCGCGCGAGACGCGGATAACCGCACTCACCGAAGTCGCGAGCCGGCTGTTGTTGCTGAAAAGACGGTTTGGCCATCGAGAGGGCGGAGTGGTCCGGATTGTGCACGATCTGACCTTGGAAGATTTTTCTCGTCTTGTCGGTGTCTCGCCGGAGTTGATCGGCAAGACAATGCGCGATTTCGAGGACCGTGGCTGGATCCGTTCAGAAGACACGAGTGTGGTGATCGTCGACTCCGAGGCCCTGTCGTCCTATCGAAACCCGATGCCATAAATAACTTCCATTGACGCGGGTGCGCAACTGTGGTGAACGTCACCTGAACCGCCTCGCTCATTTCAACGTGGGAACGCGTTGAAGGGGTTATTTGCGGGCGGTGAGAAGGGTCACCTTGTGACGGAACGACCGATTGAACAACAGACAGCGGACACAGCGGATGCGCTTAGTTGGGCGCCGACGAAAGGGTTCGAGGATTTTGTCCGGCTGTGTGGCTGTGGCCGGCCTCATCTGAGCCTGGGCCTGGCGACCGACCCGGAGTCGTTTGCGGTAAACCATCGCGGGGGACGCCTGGGTTCGGTGACCCTTGACGACCTGGTCGTCGGCAACGATACGTGCCTGGAGTGCCATGAGGGGTGCGGCGCGTATCGGGTGTTTCTGGTGCGATCAGGTCGCGCCGAATGGGTGCACCCGGGGTTCTCGGTGGGCGGCGCCGCCGGCACCGCAGCCATCTACAGGCCGGAGGGGGTCGGCGAGCTGCGCTGGGATGCGAACACCGAAATACTGCTTTTCAAG
>DASQRI010000289.1:0-10478 GCA_035642975.1 Mycobacterium sp. | reverse complement strand
CGGCACCGACCGAACCAACCCGGTGCCGGTGACCAACGGCAGGTCCAGTGCCGAGAGCAGCCCGGGCTGCGCCCGGCACACCGCCGGGATGGCGTTGACCATCCGCGATGCGCCGGCCATCCGGGCACCCAGGTCGTGGTCGTGGTCATCGGCCATCTCGAACTCGCAGCGCATGGCCGGCGAGCCTTCGATCTCGACCCGGTAGAGGCCGCGGCCGGAGGCCGGGCCGTAGCCGAGGTCGCGCGGTGCTATCGAGATGTGCGGTTGCGGCCAGTCGGGAGCGAGGTCGTCGCGCATGCGGGTGACGTGGTCGATGACGAAAGTCGGCTTCCCGTCGACGTATCCGGTCAGCGTCGAGCGCATCGCCCCGATGGTGCCGGCCTCGATGTGCCCGGTCGGTGTGTCGAATGACTCCTCGGCGACGATCCGTTCGACGTTTTCCTCCAGGTTGTCGATTTTGACTCCGAGCCCGGCGGCGAGCTGATGAAGCACCGGTCCCCATCCGAACGTGAAGATTCCCTGTGCCGCGGCGAACGCAGTGAATTCGGGTGGCTTGCCGAACCCCAAGATCTCGTACACCGCGTCTTTGTCCGGGTAGGTCGCATAGTTGAACATCTCGGTCACGCGGACCGATTCGATGACACGCGATACTCCGGTAAGCACCAGCGGCAGAACATCGTTGGCGAATCCAGAGTCGATTCCGGTGGTGAAGAACGACGCACCGCCCGCGGTCGCGGCCTCGCGCAGCGGCTCGGTGAATGCCGCGTCGACGCCGTCGGGATAGACCAGCGGCACCACCGAGCACGACACCACGTTCTTGCCGGCCCGCAGGATCGACACCATGTCCTCGATCGCCTCCGCCGGCCGCAGGTTGGCCGCCGCGGCATAGACCACGACGTCGGCGCTGCCTGCCAGCAGCCCCGCGGGGTCTTGGGTTGCCGTGACGCCCACCGGCGCGATCCCACACAACTCCCCCGCGTCGCGACCGGCTTTGACGTCGCTGTGCACCACGAGATCCACCAGTTGCAGCTGGGGGTGGTCGATCACGCCGCGCAGGGCGATCAGCCCCATCGAGCCCGGACCCCACACGCCGACCTTGTACATCGTTTCTCCTAATACTAGGAAGCTGTTTATTAGATTTCGGACGGATGGTAAGAAGGCCGCAATGGGTTCGTCAACAGTGCCGCTGCACGAGGCCGGACCGGGCAAGTCGCCGCCCACCGGTCGCGTGATGAATGTGCTTGCGACACTGTCGGATTCACCGGGCGGCCGAACATCAGCCGAGCTGGCGAAAATCTGCGGGATCAGCAGCTCGACCTGCGCCCTGGTGCTGGCCGAACTCGAACAGCGCAACTGGGTGACCCGGCGCGAAGATCGCCGCTACACGCTGGGCAGCGGACTGTTCGGGCTGGTACACGGGCTGAGAGCGCAGTTCCCGCTGTTGGATCGCGGCCGCGATGCGCTCACCTTTTTGCACACGACGCTGGGCGCGGGCTGCTCGATGTCCAAGATCGGGCAGACGCACCTGATTACCGTCGACGCCGTCGGCCACGGCACCGATGGCGAGCACGCCGTTGGGCAGCGCTTCCCCATCGGACCGCCATTCGGCCTGGTTGCGATGGCCTGGCGTGATGACGACGCCGTCGATGCATGGCTGCGGCGGGTCACGCCACGGCTGACCCAAGCCGATATCACCGCGCACCGGCTGGTGCTCGCCGAGATACGTGACCGGGGCTACGGGGCCTGGCGGTTCGACGCCGCCCACAACTCGCTGCACGACCGGCTCGCCGCGGTACTCGCGTCGTTGGAGCCGACCGCCCAGGTCACCCGGGAGCTCAGCACCCTGATGACAATCGTGACGCTGCAGTCGGTGACGAACGCACTCGAAACCGAGTTGGCATCAACGGAATTCGTCGTATTGCCGATCTTCGGGCGCGATCGCCAGCCGGAATATCAGATCGAGATCCACTTGGGTGGCCGTGACGAGTTGACCCTGCCCGAACTGGATGCCGCACTCAGGCACGCGCAGACGCTGCTGCGACCCGGGGTAGTTTGACGTCGTGACCGCCCCCGTCGAGATACGGCGAGCCGCCGACCGGGCCGTCACCACAACGTCGTGGCTCAACTCTCGGCACTCGTTTTCGTTCGGCGACCACTACGACCCGGGCAACACCCACCACGGAGTGCTGCTGGTCAACAACGACGACATATTGGCGCGGGCTGCCGGTTTTGATACCCACCCGCACCGCGACATGGAGATCGTGACCTGGGTGCTGGACGGCTCGTTGGCCCATCGCGACTCCGCAGGCAATAGCGGAGTGGTCTATCCTGGTCTTGCGCAACGGATGTCGGCCGGCACCGGGATCTTGCACTCCGAAAAGAATGCTTCGACCACCGACCCGGTGCGCTTCGTGCAGATGTGGCTGCTGCCCGACGAGTCGGGAATCACCCCGAGCTACCAGCAGCAGGAGATCGGCGACGACCAGCTCGACGGGCGCCTGGTGACGATCGCATCGGGGATGCCCGGGCACGACACCGCGATCACCATTCACAACCGATCGGCGGCATTGCACGGCGCGCGGCTGCGGCCCGGCGACGAGCTTGCGCTGCCGGCGGCTCCCCAGCTGCACCTGTACGTGGCACGCGGCCGACTGAGCATGCAGGGGCTCAACCCTGAGGACGAGCTGGCCGAAGGTGACGCTGCGAGGTTCACCGCATCGACCGGCACCCGCGTCACGGCCAGCGAGCCTGCCGAAATTTTGGTCTGGGAGATGCACGCGGCGCTCGGCGGCTAGGGTGGGCGCGGATGAACAGGAGCCAGGATGTCTGAACCGCGAGCCCGTCACGGAAAACCCAATGCCGCGCCCGACGCGACCGCCTCGGCGGGCCCCGTGGTGGAGCAGCCGGTTAAGGGCCGCCGCCTCGGCGTGGCTAACCCTAAAGGGACACGCACGGTGTGGTTCTGGACCGTCCCGATCGTTGCCACGCTGGCGGTACTCTCGGCGCTGGCCGCCTTCTACTTGGGCGGAACCCTGCGGCCGATGACCAACCTGCACCACTTCCCCGTTGCCGTGCTGAACGAGGACGCCGGGCCCACCGGCGCGCAGGTCGTCAAGGCAATGCTGTCCGAGGTCGACAAGGATGCCTACGACCTCCGTGTGTTGAATCATGACGACACCAAGCACCAGCTGGATACCGCACAGATTTACGGCGTTGCGGTGATACCGCCTAACTTCTCCTCCAAGCTGCAAGCTTATGCGAAAAGCGCGCTGGCGCCTGGGCGCATCGAACGGCCGATGATCGTCATCACGACCAATCCGCGCGCGGGCACGCTGGGTGCAGGCATTGCCGGCCAGGCGCTTGAGCACTCTCTTGCCCTGATCGATCGCATTGTCGGCCAGAGGCTTTCACAAGAGGTCGCGCAGCAAGCTCAGCATGGGCCGATACCCGGTGCCGTGTCGGTGTTGCTCGCCAACCCAATCGAGCTCAAGTCCACTGTGCACAACGCACTACCGGATGGGACCGGCGAAGGGCTGTCCGCGTTCTACTATTCGCTGTTGTTGTTGCTGGCCGGTTTCACCGGCAGCATCGTGGTCAGCATGGTGGTCGACTCGATGCTCGGCTTCATCCCGGCTGCATTCGGACCGGCCTATCGGTTCGCCGAACAGGTGAAGATCTCGCGATTCCGGACGCTGCTGATCAAATGGGTGTTGACGGCCATACTGGCATTGCTGACATCGGCGGCCTACATGTTGATCGCCGCCCACTTGGGTATGCCGGTCCCGAACAGCCTGGCGTTGTGGCTCTTCGGCGTATTCGCGATCACCGCGGTTGGTATCACGTCCACATCGCTGATCGCGGTTCTGGGCGCACTGGGCCTGCTGGTCAGCGTGTTCGTGTTCGTGATACTCGGGTTGCCGTCGGCGGGCGCCATAGTGCCGTTGCAGGCCGCGCCAGCATTCTTCGGCTGGCTGGCGAAATTCGAGCCGATGCAACAAGTGTTCTTGGGCGCAAGGGCTTTGCTGTATCTCGACGGCCGCGCCGACGCGGGCTTGTCGCAATCGCTGGCACTGACCGGGATCGGATTGCTGATCGGTCTGCTGCTCGGCGGAATCGTCACCCGCATCTACGACCGTCGTGGTTATCACCGTCTTCCGCCGGGGTTCGCAGCAGAAGCGGCGACTGAACCGGCCACTGCGGCAATACCGGCCGCTACCACGGCGACGGAGCCGGCGAACGCCCCGGAGCCGATGCTTGCCGCCGACGCAATGTATCCCGAGGAGTAACCCCGCTCCTTCGCCCATCCGCTTGAGGCCGGAAATGGTCACTGGCCGAACGTCATTGCGCCGCAGCTAAACCGTCGCGCAACTGTTATGCAAGTTGGCTGGGTAAATCCTGTGGTTAATGCTGTGCTGGTTGCAATGTTTTTCGCGCTGAAAGGGCAACCGCACCGTGCCGTCTCTCGCCGCCGCCTTGCGGCGCATCGCAGCCTGTTGCGTCGGGACAACGCTGTGCCTGACGCTGGCAACCAGCACCGGGCAGCCGGTTGCGCACGCCGAGGCCCGGGAGCTGCTGGCCAGTGCCATTGCCAACACCCAAGGTTCGTACCTGGTGTACAACTTCGGCGGCGGACATCCGGCGCCGATGCTCAACGCCGGCGGCAGCTGGTATGACGGGAGCAGCGGCGGCCACCTGATGGTAATTAAGGCCGCCTCGCAACGGCTCGCGCCGCATCTGCTGGTGGACAGTCATCGCGGCTACCAAGCCCGCTGCGAACGCGACCCGCACGCCCGCACCGGCGACGGGCTGGCGCAAGCCTCGGAAACCTATGCACCCGTGCAGGCTTGGCAGGTGCTGGGCCAGCCGACGATCGCGATCAACGCGAACTTCTTCGATATCCGCGGCCAGAAGGGCGGTTCGTGGCGATCCACGCACTGTAGTTCGCCGCTGGGCGCCTACGTCGACAACACCAATGGCCAGGGCCGGGCCAATCAGGCGGTCACCGGCACCATCCCCTACGCCGGTAAGCAAGGCCTTTCCGGGGGAAACGAGAGCTGGAGTGCGTTGGCGACGATGATCCTGCCGACGCATGGCGCGCCAACGGTGTTGTGGCCCAGGGGCGGCCGGGACGGCCATGACTACGACGCTGCGACCCCAGTGGTTACCGGCATGGTTGACCGGGGTGAGCAGTTCGTCGCGGTGAGCGGGCTGGGGCTGTTATCGCCGGGAAACACCGGCCAGCTCAACGACGGCGGTCCGAGCGCAGCCCGCACCGCTCTGGCGTATTCGAAGTCGCGGGATGAGATGTATGTCTTTCAGGGCGGCAGCTACACGCCCGACAACATCCAAGATCTGTTCCGCGGCCTGGGTAGCGATACGGCTGTCCTGCTCGACGGCGGCGGGTCGTCGGCCATCGTGCTGCGACGCGATACCGGCGGCATGTGGGCCGGGGCCGGCGTACCGAAGGGAAACTGCGACACCCGCGAAGTTCTCTGCGACTCGCACGAACGCGGGCTACCCAGCTGGCTGGCGTTCAACTAGGTCGTAGTTCCCCTGCGCGCCGTCGGCTTATCGGGTCCGAACCGGAAGATCAGCGGGTTGACCGCAACCACCGCGGCAGCCAACGCAAAAACCGGGGCCACCGCGATCCGTGACATCGTGGCACCGACGATTGCACCTCCGCACATAGCGAAAATGACACTGTAGCGGAGCTTTTCGCGTTCGCCCGTCCCGCCGGCCAGTCTGCTGTCGACAGCTCCTGAACGCCGAACTGACGGGCCGTGGCGTTCTGCACACCAAATGTCATGGCCAGCCCGACGATCAGAAGGAGTTTGGTGTTGGCGTGATAGCTCAGCACACCTGTCCCCGCCAGGATCGACTGCGCCACCAACACGACGATCTCGATGCCCAGCGACGTGGTGAGCCACCGGCGGGTCTGTGCGCCGAGGTGTCGGGCCAGCCGGCCACCGATTACGGTGCCGGTGAGAAATCCGACGAATGCAACTATTGCGGAATCAGATCGACGCCCGCGCCGGGGACGAACCAGAACCCGAGGAAGATGATGTTCCCGGTCATGTTCGCGACGAAGACGTGACCGAGTACCAGCACACTGATCGCATCGACCAGCCCGGTCGCGAAGGTCAACAGCAACAACGCGGCAACCGTCAGCCGGTCCGATACCGGCGAGGCCAGCACGCCAGCGGCCATGACGTTAGGTCTGCGGGGTGAGATCCAGCGAGGTGATGGTCGTCATCCTGGTGACCAGCCATCGCGCATGGTCGCGTTTCATGACCAGCCGGTAGGAGAGGTACTTCAGCGATGGCATGTCTTTGGTGGCCGGAGTGGTGGATGCGGTGTTGGTGTAGACGATGGCGGTGGCGTCCGGGCCGTTTAGTGATTCCACTGCCGCCCCGGTGATTACCGTGCTGTCGGTGACTTTCGCCTGTTTGTTTGGCGCCACGATCGCATCAAGGAATTTGCGGTACTCAGCCTCGAAATCGCCGCTGAGATATTTCGCCGACCGGTCGGCAAGCGTTTCCATATTTTCCGGTGTGTAGGTCCACAGTGTGGTGATGGCGTTGGCCGCAGTCCGCGCGATCTGCAGCTTGGTGTTCACGGTGGCGCGAGCGACCAGATACGGCTGGACCATCGCCGCTGCGAAAGCCGTGCAGCCGACGAACAATGCGGCCGCGACGACAACCGCGATGCCCAGGCGCCTGCCGGCCGGTCGCCTTGCCCGTACGTCGGGGTCGTCTTTGTCGTCGCCGGTGTCGTCGCCTGAAGCCGAGTCGATCGTGGATTCATCCTCGGGCACTTCCGGTTCGGGCTGCTCGACTTCGGTTTCGGCAGCGTCGATTTCGACGGACGCGTCATCCCCCGACTGGCTATCGGGGGTTTCGTCTATCAGATCACTTGCTGGAGGCCGCTGATCTTCCACTGGTCGCCTTCCCGCTGAGCGATTAACACCCAACGATTTGTGCTCTCGATTGTTTGCTTTCCGTCGTGAGACTTGTACGTGACTTCGGTAGCCACCAGCACGTTTGCGCTGCCGTCGTCGTTCCACCTTTCCACCCCGGCGTCCAGAGCAGTGCCCTTGGTCGGCTCTGCTTGGGCGACGTTGATGAGGATCTCGTTGACCTTTTCCCGGTACCGCTTGGCGAAATCGCCGGTGGCCTGAGCTAACAACCGATCTACATAGTCGTTGGCGTGAAACGGATCCAGCGACGTGAAGCCCGTCATGAACGATCGAGCGAAGCCGAGCACGTCGACTTCCTTCATCGCCACCTGGTGGTGCGATCTGTGGTTGACGAGGATGAACGAGGACGCCGTGATTGCGCCTGCCGCGAGCAACACGGCGACAGCCATCGCCATAGGCACGGCCCACTGTCGCGACGGTTTCCACCACTGACGCGGTAACCTCAACCGCCGCAACGGTAAGCGTGACCACAGCGACGTTTTCGATATCCGCTCGACGAGCAGCGGCTCTTCGCCAGGCTGAATTCGGCGCCGCGGGCTCATTTTTCACCCTTGAGCGGTTTGGGTTTCGTCACGACGGTCAGGTCGTCGACGAGCCAACGCCCGCCTCCGCCCTTGACGAACGAAACCCGAACGGTGGCAGTGATGAGGCGTTCCCCATTTTCACCGCCGCGGTGACCCTGCAGAAACAGCAGCATCGTCGCCCGATCCGGCGTTGCGGACAGTACCGCGCTGTTGGTCACCCAATACTCGTTGACGAGGGGGTGGCCCTTTTGCACTGACTCCTGCTGTGGGATCAACTGCGTCCGGTATTTTTCGGTCGTCAGTGATTGCGCCCGGGCGAAATCCTCGTGTAGCGATTTCGGATCGTAGGTCAGCATCTCGGCGACGATCTTCGGTCCCCGCGCCTGGATCGCAGCGCGTGTCTGGTCGGACCACCGATCCTGCAGGTAGACCACCTTGAAGCTCAACGCGGCACCGCCGATGCACAGCAGCGCCGCGGCCGCCACGATGATTGCGATGAGCCGGCGGATATTGCCGGGCCGCTGATCCGGTTCGACGCGGCGCACCTCGGTGCGAAGCAGCAAGTCGGCGAGAGTCCGCCGGCGCGCATCCCACAGCGGCCACAGCCAGCCCACGAATACCGAGATGGTGTCGAGCAGGTGGGCGAGGTCTCTCAACAACAGCCGGCCCAGTCCCGCGGAGGTCCCATCGGGGCGAACGACCACGATCCCCATAAGGGCACGGCCCAGGCTCCAACCACGGTTCGCCGGCCACACCACCCGGTTAATCAAGGTCAGCAGAATCACGGCCGCCAAGACGTAAACGCACAGCCACCACCGCGTGCTGTGCAGCGGCACGGCCAACCAGACCAACAACACCGTCGCCACCACGGCGACGCCAGGCAGCACATCAACGACGAACGCAGCCGCGCGGATGTGCCAGCGCGCCAGGGTATTCGGCGCTGCCGCTTCGACTTCCGGCGTGGTCTCGGTTCGCTCGACCACCGCCGTCACTTCGCCACCTGGTCAATGTTGGCAATCCGGTATTGGCCTTCAGCGGGTACCATTTTCACCCGCAATCGGTAGCCGACTTCTCGGTCTTGCGCCTCACTGTTGGACACTTTCACGCGGAATGCCACCAGCACATCGACCGAACCGTCGTCGTTGTTGCGCTCTGTCCCCGCACGCATATCGGACACCTGGGCGTGAACGTTGGCAACCTGATAGGCCTGGACGAACAGGTTGCTGTACAGCACCGCTTGAGCACGGAAATTCCCGGTGCTGCAGTCGATGATCTTCTGTGCGCCAGCGGTCATCGCATTGACATCGGGCGCCTGGGTTGCCACGACACAATCCTTTGCGGCCCGCACGGCCTCCGCGTCGTGGCGCGCGATGTCCTGGCTCTCTTGGTTGGCGCGCAGCGCGAAATAGCCCCCGGTACCGACACCGCCTGCTAGCACGAGAAGCGCCGCGGTGATGCCGATCAACCACCCGCGGCCCAGGCGCGACGGATTCCCCTCGACAACGGGGGGCTCTCCCCCTTCCGATTCATCCTCGGCTTCCGTCTCAGTGACTTTGCCGGCTTCAGCCTCGGATACATCCTCGGCTTCCGTCTCTGTGTCTAAGTCGGCTTCAGCCTCGGATACATCCTCGGCTTCCGTCTCCACGAGACCCTCGGCGGTTGTCTCGGTGCTGGTCTGCTCGGCTTCGTCCGCAGTGCCGATTTGGTCGGTTCCGATCTCGGATTCTGACGAATCCTCGCTCTTCACCTGCGCTGACGACGAATCGTCGGTTTCGGCGGGGTTCAGCCGGCGGGTGCCAGCATCTCCTTCCATCCGTCGTCTCCTGTTTGGCTCGAGTTATTGACGGAGTATTTAACGCCGTCGGGGCCGGTCACCTCGCCACTCATCGGACTATAGACGGCCGTCGGCGGCCCGCCCGGAGTGTAGATGCACGGGTTGGGCTGCTGCCCGTTGCACTGGACGGTACCCGAACCCGGCCGCTGCAGCGGATCGCTGATCGGCGGCGGCGTCAACCCTCCCGGCGGCAGCCGATTGGCCGGCAGCGGGTTCAGACCGTTGTTGATCGACGGCGCCGGGATCACGTGGCCGGGATCGACCGGCTGATCGCACCGAGCACCGGGCGCCGGGCAGTTCCGGATCTGGTCCGGGTCGCCGTACCACGGGTTGGTGCCCAGCGGCACGTAAGGTTTGCCGCTGCGGCACTCCTTCGGCGTCGCCGCTCGTTTACCCGGGACGTCCATGCATGGAATGTTGCGCGATCCGCGCACCGAGTTGTAAGGGAAGTCCTGCGGGATTTTGCAGTACGCTCCTTCCGGCAGGGGCGCCAAGGTGGTGTCCGCCGGCGACCGCCACTCCGCTGCCGAAGGCCACCCCGTCATACATCCCGGCGGGTAGTTGATCGCAACTCCGAGGTCCAGCGCAGCCATGTGCTCTTTCTCGAACGGCGCGGAAATCGCCTGGACGATCGAACCAACCTGCGGCAAGAGCACCAGCACCTGCTCGACGCCGGGGTTGTAGCGCTTGAGCATCTCGATCACGACCGCGAGATTGGCCAGCGTCTGCGGCAGCGACTCCCGGACGTCGCTGAACACCGCGTTGAGATCATCGGCGGTCGGCGCCGCCTTCGACAGCACGTCTTTCAGGTTCGGGTCCTTTTCCGCGGCCTGCGCGCCCAAGACGTTCAGGTTGCGCGCCCAGCGCTCGATCGCGCTGCTGGAAGTGGCCTGGCTGTCCAAGATCGGCGCAGAGTTCTGAATGATGTCGTCGACTTGGTTGATGTTGGTCTTGAAGTCGCCGACGATCGCCTGGGTGGAGTCGACCAGCCGCTGCAACGCCGGACCCAATCCGCCGACCGCTTCCGCCGTCTCGTCCAGTAACTGGCCGATCTTGTCCTTTGGCAGCACCTCTAACCCACGATTGGCGGTGTCCAGCGCCGGCCCGATCTCGCTGGGCACGGTGTTCCTGCACGTCTGATCGC
>DASQRI010000288.1:0-5346 GCA_035642975.1 Mycobacterium sp. | reverse complement strand
TAGTCGAGCGCGGGAACAACGCTGCCCACCGGGAACACGGCGCTCAGGAAACTCTGACCAAAGGCGTGATGCCCAATCGGGTCGCCGAATGTGGCGAAGTTCAGCGTATTTGGCGGGGGAGCGGTCGGGTCACTTGCCAGCCGAGCCTGTTCGCCATCAACCACGAACCCGCCCTCGGACAAGCCGATCGCGGTACCGGGGCGCCCGGTGGTGCGGATCGCCGCGTCGAGGTTGTCTACTCCCACGTCGACCGACTCACCGACGCTGGGGCCGTCCAAGCCCAAACCTGGAAAGTTCTGGTCGAGCTTGCCGATGCCCGGGAAGAGTCGCTCCAGCACGTGGCCCTGAACCTGTCCCGCCGGGTAGCGAACGATTTGTCGCTGCTGGCCGGGGAACCATTCGGCGCCCTCCATGCGGATGTACTGGTCGTAGGGAACGCCCAGGACGTGAGCGCCCCCGAGGGCGTAGGCGGTCTGGTCGCCCGGCGCCCCGGGAGTCGGCGGCCCGCCGACGGGCGTGTCGTCGGCCGTCGCGGTGCCGATGCCGAAATACCCTGTGGCGCCGATGCTTACCAGCGCACTAACCCCCGCGAGTAATTTCTTCATCGCAACTCCTGACCGCTCGTCTCGTAGTTTCACACAGATCATGCGGGTGCGCGAACCTTGGCTGCCTGTGATGGCCACCAGTTCGCCCGCCCTAGCAGGGCGGCCATCGCGGGAACCGTGATGGTGCGAACAAGGAAGGTGTCCAGCAGGATTCCGACGCCGATGACGAAACCGCCCTGAACGACAGTGCCGATGCTGGAGAACAACAGACCGCACATAGAGGCGGCGAAGATCACACCCGCCGCGGTGATCACACCACCCGTGTAACTCAGGGTGCGAATGATGCCGTACCGCATGCTGTGCGGAGACTCGTCACGCATTCGCGATACGAGCAGCATGTTGTAGTCGGCTCCCACGGCGACCAACACCACGAACGCCAACGGCGGCACGCTCCAGTGCAAATGCTGGCCGAGAATGAATTGAAAGAACACCACGCCGATGCCGACCGCCGACAAATACGAAATCACCACGGAAGCAACCAGGTACAGCGGCGCGACGATCGCACGCAGCAGCGCGATCAAGGTCAGCAGCACGACGAGCAGGGTGATTGTGATGATGAACCGGATGTCGTGTTCGTAGTAGTCGCGGGTGTCCTTCAGACCAACGGTGAACCCCGCCATCGATATCTTGGCGTCAGACAATGCGGTATTCGGTTGAGCTCCCCGAGCGGTCGCGCTGATCGCGTTGACCTGGTCCATCGCTTCGGTGCTGAACGGATTGAGCTTGGTCTGCACCAGATACCGCACCGAATGGCCGTCCGGCGACATGAATACGTTGGCGGCCTTCTTGAACTGCTCCAGATGCAGCAACTGCGACGGGATATTGAACCCGGCCATGGCAGGTCGGGACGCGTCGTGTTTCAGCGACAGCAGGAACGTCGCTGACTCGCTGAGACCGGCGCCCAGCTGTTTCACTTGGTCGACGAGTTGGGCGACCGCGTCCGCCGCTTGCCGGCTTCCACCGGCGAACTGGTCCGCGCCGCTTTGCAGGTTGTTCAGATTCGCCTGCAGGCCGCCGGGTTGGTCCATCCCCATGGACTGCAGCACAGTGGTGAGCTTCGCGAACGCACCACGCAGGCGATCTGTCGATGCCTTCAGTTGCTTTTTGTCCGGGTAGTCCTGCATCTGGTGGGCCAGGTCGTTGATCGCGTCGAGGTCCGCTTGATCGCGTCCACCCATAAGCTGCTCGAACGCGCCACGGGTGGTGCTGCAGGACTCGTCGACGTCGCACACCGGGTTCCCCTGCAGGGCGGTCAGGACCGGGCCTATCCAGGAGAACAGGTTCTTGGCGCCGGTGAAGTTCCAGCCCATATCGTTGCTGACCACGTTGACGTGATCGACCACCTGGGCGGCGAGATCGACTTCTTTCACCAGCGTCTCGCCGCTGTACTGATCCTTTGTCGACGAGAAGGCGTTCTCCAGATCCTGCACGCTGGCGGCAAGCTGGCTGACCTGACCGCGCAGATTGTCGAGGTTCACCGCCAGCGTGTCGGTGCCTTCCGACAGCCGGTTGAGGTCGCTGGTGTGGTCGTTGATCAGCTGCGACCCGCCCTGCAGAAATGAGCCGATAGCGCCCGCCTGATACGTGGCTCTGAACTGCTCCGGCACATTTCCGGTCGGCCGGGTGATGCCGCTGATCGCGGCGACGTTCGGCAGCTGGCTGACGCGGTCCGCCATTTGCTCCAAGTCGGCCAGGGCCTGCGGCGTGCGCAGGTCACGCGGCGACTGGATGAGGATGTACTCCGGAATGGACTGATTCACCGGGAAATGACGATCCAGCGCGGTGTAGCCGGCGGAACTCGGGGCTGAAGCTCCCAGCGCCTTGCGGTCGTCGTAGTTGTAGCGCACGAAGGCCGAGCAGCCGGCCAGGATGGCCAACACCAGCAGGCTGGCGACCAGATGGGTCTTCGGCCGGCGCACGATGCGGATACCCGAACGCCGCCACAGCCGAGCGGTCAGTTCGCGCCGCGGCTTGACCCAGCCGCGCGGGCCCGCGAGCACCAGGATCGCCGGCAGCAAGGTCACGGCGGCCAGGAAGGCCACGCCGACTCCGATCGCTGACGCGACCCCGACCGTTTGGAACACACCCATTCGGGCGAAGCTGATCAGCAGAAAAGTAATTCCCACCGTGGTGGCCGACGCGGCGATCACTTTTCCGATCGAGATCAATGCCCGCTCGACTGCCCGATCGAAGGTCTCACCCGACCGCAGATAGTCGTGATATCGGCTGATGAGAAAGACCGCGTAATCCGTTCCGGCACCGGCCATGATCGCGCTCAGAAAGACGATGGACTGATTGGAGACACCCGTGCCGGTCAGTCCGGAGTAGCCGGCCACCACGGACTGCGCGATGACCAGGGACAACCCGATCGTTATCAGCGGCAACAGCATGGTGATCAGGCTGCGGTACACCACCAGCAAAACGATGAGCACCAGCACGCCGATCGCCAGCTCGATCGGAAGCCGATCCTGCTCGCCCGCGACCGTCAGGTCGGCGACCGTCGCCGCAGGCCCGGTGATGTTCGCCCGCAGCGACGTCCCGGCAACGGCATGGTTGACCACGTCACCGATCTGGTTGAAAGCGGCGTAGGACCGTGGCGTCCCCAACTCGCCCGCAACACCCACGGGTAGCACCCAGGCTTTGTCGTCCTTGCTGGTCACGATCGAACGCAGGGGCGGCGTGCTGATGAAGTCCTGCAGCATGACGACATTGCTGGTGTCCTTGCGCAGCGCGTCCACCAGTTTGGCGTAAACCGCTTCGTCGTCGCGGCCAAGACCTTTGTCGTCGGTCAGGACCACCAACAACAGGTCCTCTGAGCCCGCTTCGTGGAAGGCCTCGGTCATCTTTCGAGCGGTCACGCTCGACGGCGCATCGCTCGGCAAGATGGCGAGCGGATGCTTCTGGGCCATCTCGTTCAGCGACGGGAACGTCAGGGGTAGAGCGACCGCAATCGCCACCCAGAGCCCTATCACCACCCAAGGCCACCGCACCACAAAAGCGGCTAGCCGTCGCATATCGCCCTCACCCCCGGTCGGCGCTGTTGTGCGCCCGCCGGCGATGTTCGCCGACGTTTGATCCTCACAGCCCTGGCCATCGATGCGCCCGTCGCTATGCGACGCGTCCCCAGTGCCCGCTATCGGCAACCCGCACGCATACGGACTTCATCGCCTCCATGTAACGCGTGACTGATTTCAGGGCGACCGGGTTATCGGGATACATGATCGCCATTACCGTGCCCTCGCCGTACCGGAAGACGTAGATGGTCAGCTGATAAGAAAACCGGCCGTCCGGATAGATTCCGATGTTGTCCGCAAGCCCAAGGTCACCCGCGGCAAGAATGGCGTTGAGCGGCGCTGCGCCGCCGTGCAAGAAGTTCGACACCGGAAAGTTCGGCTCCGGCCATTTCAGCCACGGCGCCAACTCCAATACCCGGTAATACGGCACTCTTGCCATGTCGAGACCTGAATCGAACGACGTCTGCGCGGCCCCGGCCGCCTCCGTGAACGAGGCGGCCGCAACGGGCACGGTGATCGGGATCAAGCCGGTGAACCAGCCCTGCGTCATGAAGTTGTCCGCGGCTGTGCGCGAATCCCTGGGAGTCAGTCCGTAGTACGTCAGGGCGCCAGTGAATTCATGCTCTACCAAGGCAAGGCAGGCGAACAGGCCGCCGACGAAGCGCGCACCGGCGCCCGTGCAGGCCGATTCGAATCGCTCCGTCTGCGCTGGGTCCATCAGCAGTTCGGAGGCCATGTAACTCTTATCCGAATCCGACGGGTCGCCCAGCGGGAGCGGGAATTCGGGAAAACCGCCGTTGTTGTTCTCGGCGAAGTCGATCCACGCTTGAACTCCGGGCGAATCCACGGTCAATGTAGAGGTGAATTCGCGTTCGCGGGTGCAGAAGTCGTCGAAGCTGCCGGCATCGGGAAGCTCGAGCGCTTGGCCGCCGCTGCTCAACGCCGAATACATCCCATTGGCCTCGAGCATCGTGGTGCCGATCAACGTCGCATCGCCGTGCACATGGTCCATCGCGGCAAAGAAAGTGAAGTGGCTCTCGCCTTGGATGATCCCGAAAGTGAAGCAGCCCCACTCCAGCGGATTCGGGATCCCCACCACGTGTGCGTGTATCTCGTCGACGGTCATGTGACCGTGGTTGACCGGCTCGAATTCGACGTCGGCGGGGTCGGTGACGGAGTGCCTGATGAAGTGCCCGTCGCCGGCGTCCTCGAACCAGCTACGAAATGTATCGTGCCGGCGCAGGTAGGCGTTGAGGGCTTGATCCATGGCAGAAACGTCACAGTGACCTGGTACGTCGCAGCTCGCGATGATCTGCCGGGAGAAGTTCAGGCCTGCCGTTGTCCGTTCGGTGTAGTTACGGAGGTGTTGGCCCTGCATATAGCTGATCGGCACGGCGCTGACCGGCGCGTGGCGGACCTTCGCCGCAGCTGGGGCCGTCGGGCGCCAAGAGGTGACCGAGCCGGGGGCAACCGTCCATTCATCGAGCGAGCCCGCCGTAATTTTCCCGATACGCAAAAGTTCGTCCTCCTTGGCTTGAACGGCTCAGGGCCGCCCACACTGGCCGCGACACCAAGATAACCCGCCCGGCGGTCACCGTCGGGGAGGTGCGTGCGCACGCCGACGACCTCACGGACTCGGTAGGCGGTCGAATAAAGGACTAGCCTGGCGTGGGATGCGGGTCAACCGCCATATCGACGGTATCGTGCCGGGTA
Organism: Mycobacterium sp.; assembly: GCA_035642975.1. Lineage (GTDB taxonomy): Bacteria > Actinomycetota > Actinomycetes > Mycobacteriales > Mycobacteriaceae > Mycobacterium. The sequence goes on along the minus strand of DASQRI010000288.1, from coordinate 14 downwards.
CCCGGTGCCGGCGT
>DASQRI010000287.1:0-3170 GCA_035642975.1 Mycobacterium sp. | reverse complement strand
CGACGCAACTCCTGCAGTACCGCGGTGACGGTGGGTTTGGAAAGGGTGCGGGGAAACGACGGCATCACCCGGTCGATGACGCCGTCGCATCGATCACGAAGCGCGGCAGCGAGTTTGCCGGTCGTCGCGACGACAGCGAAGGCGTCCAGAATCTCGTCGTCGATCAGCGTGCCCATGGCATTCCATTCGCCCTGCAGCGACAGCTGATGCAGCTCGGTCGCTACATCGCCCCACCCGTGCAGTTCGAGAACTTTGCGGTAGGCCGGCGTCGATCCGTAAAACGCGACCTGCTTGCGGACATCGGCCACGCCAAGCGTCAATTCGGCGTCGTCGTCACCGGTCACCACGAACACCGGACACGCCACCTGGAATGCGCTCCGGTCGCGACCGGAGCGCCGCAGGCCCCGCTGCACAGCCGGCATGGTGACCTCGTGCAGATAGCGCCGCGTTGTGAAGGCATGGGCCAGCAGGCCATCGGCCACCTCGCCGCACATCTCGGTCATCGCTTCGCCGACCGCGGCGATGAAGACCTTGGGCGCCGGAAACGGTTGCGGCTCAGGGGTGAACATCGGCGTCATCAACTTGTGCGTGTAGAACTCACCCTCGAACCGCAGCCGCGTCCCGTCCTTCCAGGCCGACCAGATCGCGTGCAGCGCCAGTACGAATTCGCGCATCCGCGCCACCGGACGGCTCCACGGCATGCTGAAGCGCTTCTCGATGTGCGGCTTGATCTGGGTGCCCAGGCCCAGAATGAAGCGGCCCTGCGAGTAGGCCTGCAGATCCCAACCGACGTTGGCGACGGTCATCGGATTGCGCGCGAAGGCCACCGCGATGCTGGTGCCCAGTTCGAGTCGCGATGTGTGTTCGGCGGCCAGCAGCAGGGGCAGAAACGGATCATGGTTGATTTCGCCGGTCCAGCAGGCGTCGTAGCCCTGTTGTTCGAGCGCACCGGCTAACTCCGGCACCCGAGCCAGATCGGTGAAGACCCCTCCGTCGACCTTGAGGGCGCCCACCTGCGTGGCGCTCACCCGCGCGCGTTCCGTCGCAGCTCGGAGCGCTCATGCCTCATACTCGTGAAGCTACAGTAAGCTATTCGGTAGGGTCAATGTCGGCTGTGACGGTGTCGGCAAACGCCGTGCAGGACAACCACTTCGTCATGACTTCTTCATCGGGATACGGGCGTTGTCCCACGTCAGGATTCGGCCGTCCGGCACGAAGCGCAAGAAAACCTGTTGGGCGTATATTTTTCGTCGACGGCAGCCTCGATTCGGGCCGTGGCCGCGGCGTCCCCGACGAACTCGACACGTCCGGTGAGGTGAACGGCGCTCAGATCGACGTACCGCTCACCCGACTCCACCAGGAACGACGCCCGCGGGTCATGCCGGACGCGGGCGATCTTCTTGGTGCCCGCAGGGGTCATCATCACGACCGTGCGGTCCTCGACCGCGAACCAGACCGGCAGCGCAATCGGCACGCCGTCGCGGCGAAGAGTGGTCAGAATTCCGGTATGCGCCGATCCAACGGCTTGCCATGCCTCGTCCAACGTCCACCGGATGCTCATCGCCCCGTTCCCTCTCCATGTCGACGGGCGGCCGCTGGCCGTCCACCTCTCGCAGACGCTACAGTAAGCACTTCAGTAGGTGGCGGCCGACGAGTAAGGACGTGCCAATGACGAAGCCCCCCGACTGGCAGGAGACGCTCGACGACCTCGACCGTCGCCGTCAACGCACGTGGGCGATGGGTGGTCGGGAGCGGCTTGCCAAACACCACGGCAAGGGCAAGCTCGATGCGCGGGCGCGCATCGAGCACATTCTCGACCCGGGCACGTTCCGCGAGCTCGGCACCCTGGTCGGCGGCGAGGTCGCCGCCGACGGGATCATCGTCGGGTCCGGCCTGATCAACGGCTCGCCGGTAATGCTCGGGGCCGAAGACTTCACCACGCTGGCCGGCAGCATCGGACCCGGCGGCAACTCCAAGCGCTACCGCATCGCCGAATTGGCTTTGCGCGACAAGATCCCGTTGGTGATGCTGCTCGAGGGCGCGGGCTTTCGTCCGGGTGGTGGGCACTACGGGCGCTCCCCGACCGATCTACTGGCGCAGGCACAATGCTCGGGCCGGGTGCCGACCGTTGCCGCCGTGTTGGGCCCGTCGGCCGGACACGGCGCACTGGTGGCGCCGGTGTGCGACTTCCGCATCATGAGCGAACAGGGTGCCATCTTCACCGCCGGACCTCCCGTGGTGAAAGAGTCGACCGGAGAAGACATCTCGAAAGAAGACCTCGGCGGTCCCGGGGTCGCTCTGCCCAGCGGGGTGATTCACAACGTCGCCGAGGACGACGAAACGGTGCTCGACGACGTCCGCCGCTACCTGTCTTATTTCCCCTCCAGCGCTTGGTCATATCCGTCGCGCCTGCCCGACGACGAGACCACGGCGCCGCGGCAGCTACCGGAGTTGGTCGACATCGTGTCGCGCGACAACCGCCGCGTCTATGACATGCGCGCCGTGCTCGACGTGGTTTTCGACCGGCCCGACTGGTTCGAGGTGCAGCCGCGGTTCGGCAGGGCCATCATCTGCGCGCTGGCCCATCTCGGCGGCCATCCGGTCGCGGTGGTGGCCAATCAACCTCAGGTGCTGGCCGGCTCCATCGACGCCGACGCCGCCGACAAGGCGGCGCACTTCATCTTGGTGGCCGACTCGTTTCACCTGCCGATCGTCTTCCTTGCCGACAACCCGGGCATGCTGCCCGGTAGCCGCTCCGAGCGCAGCGGCGTGCTGCGGGCCGGCGCCCGGATGTTCGCCGCTCAGACCGCGGCCACCACCGTGAAGCTGCATGTCACGCTGCGTAAGGCGTATGGTTTCGGCTCGATGGTCATGTCGCTGTTGAGTTTTGACGGTCAGGGCGCGACCTTCGCCTACCCCGGGGCGACGATGGGCGCGATGAGCGCGGCGGCGCTGAGCAAGGCATCGCACGCCGCTGAGGACCTCTCGGCCAAGCTGCGCGACGCGGAGTTGCAGGCGTCTTACCGGTCGGCCGAGCACATGGGCTTCGACGATCTGATCCGCCCGGAGGAGACGCGCAACGCGCTACTGAGCGCCCTGCAACGCGGCATCTACCGCAGGCAGGCCGCGGCAGAACCGGTGTACCGCACCGTGATCACGCCCTGAGATAG
>DASQRI010000286.1:0-10935 GCA_035642975.1 Mycobacterium sp. | reverse complement strand
ATTGACCCGTGGACGCAGCCGACAGAGGCTGATGTCACCAGATGCGTTGAGGCCAATGCACTCTGCGACATCAGACCCAACAAATGCGAGGGCAGACAAATGCAGGCAACGGCGACACTACTCGAGGAATCGACAATCAGCAGCGAGGACTTTCGGCTGGCGATGCGCCGGCTGGCTGGCGGGGTCAGCATCATCTCTGCCGCCGGCCCAGAAGGCCCCTTAGGGGTAACGGCAACCGCAGTGACTTCGTTGACAGCAGAGCCTCCCAGCGTGCTGTGCTGCTTGAACCGCTCGCTGCAGTTGGAGACCGCCGTCAAGGAGACCGGCAGGTTCGGAGTGAACATGCTCCGCACTGACCATCACGATCTGGCGAAACGCTTCGCCGGCATGCACGGGGTACGTGGATCCGAGAAATTCGAGCAAGGGGACTGGACAATCCTGCCCAGCGATGTTCCTACGCTGTCTGACAGTCTGGTCAGCTTCGATTGCCGCGTCGACGACATCCTCGAGGTGGGAACGCACTCAATTTTCGTCGGCCTGATCAGCAACGTCCAATTCGGTGAATCAGGTGACCCACTGGTCTACTGCGACGGCACCTTCGCCACCCCCCTCCCGCTGTGAACGACAGCGCCGGCGGCACAAGTCAAATGAGTTTATTAGAAAGGAATTTGCAATGACCTCTGTACTGATCGTGGTTTCTGCCGCGGATCGTTGGACGCTGAAAGATGGCACCAGCCATCGCACTGGCTACTGGGGTGAGGAGCTAGCCGAACCGCACAAGATCTTCGCATCGGCTGGCTGGGACATTACCATCGCCACACCCGGCGGTGTGGCGCCGACCGTCGACCGGGCCAGCCTCGGTTTGATCGGTGGCTTGCCAGCCAAGACGCGGGCGGTGAAAGAGTATTTACATCAACATGATTCGGTGCTGGCCCATCCCAAGGTGCTGGCCGATATCGATCCCGCCGACTACGACGTGGTGTTCTACCCAGGGGGCCACGGCCCGATGGAGGATCTGGCCGTCGACGACAATTCTGGTCGGCTCCTGACCGCTGTGCTTGACTCTGGTCGGCCGCTGGCCTTGCTGTGCCATGCGCCAGCGGCCACCTTGGCGGCTCGCCGTGAGGACGGGACGTGGCCGTTTGAGGGGTATCGCATGACCGCGCTGTCCAATGCCGAGGAGCGACTCAATCTGTTTGCGCGCAAAGCTAAATGGCTGCTTCAGGACCGCTTGATCGAGTCCGGGGCGATCTTCCGCAAGGGCCGGTTACCGCTGCGGCCGTTCCTTCAGGTCGATCGCAACCTGTATACCGGGCAGAATCCGGCGTCCTCGGCGCTGCTGGCCCACAAACTGGTGGCTGATCAGGCTTCGCCGGCGTTGCATGTTTCGGTCCACCGGGTTATCCCAGCGGATCCCCTGACGGTCTACGAGCAGCTCAGCGATGTCACCACCATCGGACAACGCAGCCCCGAAACCCACGCCGCCAAGTGGATCACCAATGGCAAGAAGTTCAAGGGCTACAACCACATCGGCCCGCTGTACCGGTGGAGCACAGTGTGCAAGATCAGCGCCGACGTACCCGGACGCACGTTCGCATTCGATGTCGCCTGGCCATCGAAGACCTCATGGCGCTACGACCTCAGCGCCATCGATGACGCAACTGAGGTGACGTTGACGATGACCAAGACGCAGCCCCAGGCAGCGCCCGTGTTGGCGATTCAACGTATGGTCGGCGTCCACGACCGCGCACAACATCTGCGCGCGGGAATGGATCAAACCCTGGAACGCCTGGCCCGACAGGTGAATCAGACCAAGCCGCGCCCCACCACACGGACCAAATAGCTAGGGGGCTAAACGAATGCCCAATCTGGGCTACGGCCTGATCGACTCGGCGCACAGATATCCCCACGCCCCGGCTCTGCGCTGCGAGGGGTTGACAACCACGTATTCTCAACTGGCCGAACGTGTCTGTCGATTTGGGGAATTCCTCGTCCGCCAAGGCATCAAGCCCGGTGACCGGGTCGGGGTTATGCTGCCCAACCGGCCTGAGTTTGTGGTCGTGTTTTATAGCGTGCTGCATGAGGGCGCGGTCGTAGTGCCGATGAATCCTCTTCAAAGCGGGCGGGAAGTCGCATTCTTCTTGGCCAACACGGGCGCGAAAATGCTGTTCTTCGCGCCCGAGTGCGCCGCGGCTGCAACTGCCGGTGCGCTCGCAGCAGGGGTCTGCGCATTGGCCATCGACGCCGAGGCCATCGCAGGCCACACGGCTGGCGTCGCAGGATTCTCACGGCCGCTGCCCCGCGCCGCCGACGATGCTGCGGTGATCCTGCACACGTCCGGCACCACCGGCGTACCCAAGGGCGCCCTGCTCACCCACGCCAACTTGTCTAGCAATCAGGAGGTCGTGGCGGGCAGCCTGCTGGACCTGCAGCCCGCCGACGTCGTCATGGGATGCCTACCGCTGTTCCACGTCTTCGGCATGACCTGCGGTCTGCTCACCGCAATGTCGCACGGTGCCACGTTGGCGCTACTGCCCCGGTTCGATGCTGGAGAAGCGCTGAAAATGATTGCAGCCGAGCGGGTCAGCATCTTTGAGGGTGTTCCAACGATGTATCTGGCTATGCTGGCCGCGGCCGATCGCAACGATGTTGATCTCAGTTCGCTGCGGGTCTGCGTCTCGGGCGGCGCGGCGATGCCTGTGCAAGTGCTACGCGCCTTTGAGGACCGTTTCGGCTGCACAGTGCTGGAAGGTTATGGCCTGTCGGAAACGTCGCCTGCGGTGTGCTTCAACCATCCCGACAGGGTGCGAAAAGTCGGATCCGTCGGCACGCCGATCGATGGAGTTCAGGTGCGGATAGTCGACGAGGACGGCAACGGCACACCGGCGGGAACTCCCGGCGAGATTCAGGTCCGCGGCCACAATGTCATGAAGGGCTACTGGAACCTGCCCGACGCGACCGAGGCCGCGATCAAGGATGGCTGGTTTTGCACCGGTGACATCGGTCGCGTCGATGAAGATGGTTTCTACTACATCGTCGACCGTAAGAAAGATCTCATCATCCGCGCGGGATACAACGTATACCCGCGCGAGGTCGAGGAGGTATTGCACGAGCATCCTGCCGTCGCCGACGCCGTGGTAATCGGTATGCCGCACGACTCGCTCGGCGAAGAGGTCGGTGCCGCAGTGGTTTTGAAGCGCGACGCATCGGCCGGCATTTCGGAGTTGCGCGAGTTCGTCAAGCACCGTGTGGCCGCCTACAAGTACCCCCGCCGGATCTGGATCGTGGGTAACCTTCCAACCGGTCCGACAGGGAAGGTGCTGCGCCGCGAAGTTCAACCACCGCCGCTCGAGCAGGGCTGACGCCGACGTAGCGGTTAAGTGCGGATCAGTTAGCTTGCGGCGCCATGACGAGGGCACTCTGCCGCGCGGCAATGAGCAGGGAACACCTAATACCAGTTCTAGGTCAACAGATCCGCACCCGTGTCCGCGCAGACACCGGGGTGCCGCTCGTATTGTGCAGCGGCATCGGGGCAAGCCTCGAAGTGCTCGATCCACTTGTCGAACATCTTAATCCGGACACTACGGTAGTGCGATTCGACGTACCTGCGTTGGGGCTTCACCCGATTCACCCCTACCCCATGGCTTTCCGTATCTGGCCGTGTTGCTTCGACGGCTTCTCGACAAGCTGGGCCTCGTCCCTGGAGAATCGGTCAGATGCCCGCTCGTGCGGCGATCTCGTGCGCGAGCGCGACGAGATCATCGACAGTCTGGGGGACGGGCATGCCGGCGGCGGCGCGGTTGCGCGGATCCTGTTGCGCGCGATCCAGAATGCCCTCGGCGATGATGGCGATCTTCCACAATGCCAGCGCGTGCCAGAATCCTAGTTCGGCGTCGGTCGCATCGCGGCCGCTTGCCGTGCAATACCGTTCGATCAGATCGACACGACGGGGATAGCCCGGCAACAGTAAGGCGCGGAATTCGGGCAGAACCACTTCGTCGTCCTCGGGCCAGTACGCCAGCGTGGTGCCCAGATCGGCGATCGGGTCACCCAGCGTCGACAACTCCCAGTCGAGCGCGGCCAGGATCTCGCCGCTTGTCGCAGACACCACGATGTTGCGCAGATGCAGGTCTCCATGGACCAGTGACAACTCCCGCGGGGGCGGGATGGCCGCGCCTAAGCGGGCGGTCAGCAGATCGAGGCCGGGCAACTCCCGGGTCTTCGACTGTTCCCACTGGCCCGACCACCGCTTGAGTTGGCGCTGGGCGTACGGCGAATGGCTGGCCAGGTCGGTGAGGTTGGCCGCGTCCAGATTCACCGCATGAATGCGGCCCAGCGTCTCCGCCAAACCAACGCCTGCGCGGTGGCGGGCGTGAGCGGGCAGCGTGCTCGAGGCCGCGACATCACTGATGACCAGTCCGTCTACAAATTCCATGAGCACTAATGGCGCGTCGCCGACCGTGCCTGTCTGCGTGACGCCGAATACTCGCGGCACCGGGACATCGCTATAGGCAAGGGCGCCGAGGATGCGCGCCTCACGTAGAACATCGTGAGCCGAGTGCAGCAGTTGACCCGCGGGTGGGCGCCGCAGCACCCATCGACCGCCCCCGACATCGGATAGCACGTACGTGAGGTTCGACTGACCGACGCCGATCCGCTGAACCTTCACCGGTGGGGTGACCCCACGCACAAGGGTGGTCAGCCACGACGTCAGCGCAGCTTGATCCACCCCCGGAACCGTGTCGGATGACTCACGCCTTTCGCTCGCTGCCGTGGCAGGATCGGGAGTCGCGGGATTCATAGAATCGCTCCGCCATCAATCACCAGGACTTGGCCAGTGATCCAGGCCGCAGCATCAGATGCGAGAAACGCGATCGCCTGGCCGATGTCTTTGGGTTCGCCAATACGTCCCATAGGCAGCGCATTAGCAAGGGTTTGCTCGTGCCCCTGCCACAGCGCCTCAGAGAGCTTGGTGCGGACCACACCGGGTGCAACCGCATTTACCCGCACCGTGGGCGCCAGCTCCACCGCGCTCTGTTTAGTGAGGTGAATCAGAGCGGCTTTGCTGGCGTTGTAGATTCCTAAGTTGCGCTCGGTTGTGAGACCACCCAGCGACGCGATGTTCACGATCGCTCCGCCATGCGCACTCATCCATGAGTGCGCCGCCACAGACGACCACAGGATCGGCGCCCACATGTTGAGGTCAATCGTTTTGCGAAAGGCATCGTAGTGTTGGTCGACCAGCGGGCCATACGCAGCATTGGTTGCGGCGTTGTTAACCAGGATGTCGAGACGCCCAAAGCGTTCCAGGGTGAAATCAACACACCGCCGCGCGGCGTCCTCGTCGGCGGCATGCGCCGCAAAACCGACTGCACCCATTACAGTTGCGGCGGCAGCATCTGCTGCATCCTGAGTGCGAGCAGTCATCACGACGTTGACGCCCAGCTGTGACAGACACAGTGCCGCGGCGAGCCCGATGCCACGCGAGGCGCCGGTCACCACCGCGGCTTTGCCGATCAAATCGTCGTCCATGTCAGGCCACTCCTGCCGAGTCGTCAGCGTGCCGTCTGTGCTTACGTAACTCCTGGCGGGCGATGGTCCGCTTGTGAACTTCGTCAGGACCATCGGCGATCCGCATTGCGCGCAGATGGGCCCAAAATCCGGCCAGGGGTACGTCGTCGGTTACCCCGAGACCGCCGTGGACTTGAATCGCGCGGTCCACAACGCTGAGCGCGACGTTCGGGGCGTCAACCTTGATCGCGGCAATCTCGGTTCTGGCCTCTTTGTTGCCGACCGTGTCCATCAGCCAGGCCGTCTTCAGAATCAGTAGCCGCGATTTCTCGATCTCAATGCGGGCCTCGGCGATCCAGTCGGCGATGTTCGCCCGCTCACTGAGCGGCGACCCGAAGGCAACACGTAAATCGGCACGCTGACATAGCAATTCGAGCGCCCGCTCAGCCATGCCGATTGCGCGCATGCAGTGGTGGATGCGCCCGGGCCCCAACCGTGCCTGGCTGATCGCGAAACCCTCACCCTCGCCCTTTAGTAAATCGCTTGCCGGCACCTGCACATTCTCGAACTCGATTTCGGCATGGCCCTCCCGGTCCTGATAGCCGAACATCGGAAGGCTCCGAACAATCCGGACGCCTAAGGCATCGATCGGGACGACCACCATGGACTGTTGTCGGTGCGGCGCAGCTCCTGGATCGGTCTTTCCCATCACGATCAGTACTCGACAGTTCGCATGCAAGGCATTGGAAGCAAACCACTTGCGTCCGTTGAGCAGATAACCGTCACCGTTGCGTTCCATGCGCATCTCGATATTGGTCGCGTCCGAGCTAGCTACCGCCGGTTCGGTCATGGCGAACGCCGAGCGGATCGCGCCGTTCAGAAGCGGCTTCAGCCATCGCTCCTTGTGCTCGTCGGTACCGAAAAGCGTGAGTACTTCGATGTTTCCGGTGTCGGGCGCGTTGCAGTTGCATGCCTCTGGCGCCAACCGCGGACTTCTCCCCATGATCTCCGCGAGCGGCGCGTACTCGAGATTGGATAACCCTGGACCCCATTGTGGGTGCGGGTGAAATAAGTTCCATAGATCTCGCCGACGCGCCTCAGATTTCAGATCCTCGATGACCTTCGGCTGATGATGCGGGTTACCCGACTCGCGCATCTGGATCTCATACTCAGCCTCGGCCGGATAAACGTGCGTCTCCATAAAGTCCAGAAGCTGCACCCGATAGCTCTCGGTCCGCTGCGAAGACTCAAACAGGGAAACCTGATGATCGGAAATGACTACTCCTTCAAGATAATCGACGCCGGGCCGGCCCAACTGCGTCTTCGGTCTCCGTGACGAAAAACCCTCAACACGCCGACTCGCCGTATCGAATTGCTGTTCTGTGGCGGCGGTCATAGCCTCCGGCACGATCCTCTGCCTATGCTCACTTCGAGTTACTCGCACCAGCCGACAGCATCACGATGCCTGCTTGGCCTGCCATCAACAGCCGCCGGTTGACGAAATCCCCCTTCGGGAGGACAAAACTCACTCGCCAGGCTGGTCTTACGCCGTGGCGTCCTGCCTTCAACGCAGCCCATGCCACTACCGAAGTGGGGATTTTCTCACTCGTTATGGTCACTTTGTCGCCCGATCAATTGACTCGCGTACTTGCCGCGCAACAGTCTGAATCCCTCAGATGCGTTATCAGTGAATGCAATCCGGTGACGCCAAACAATGACCGAGAGGGCCAAAAATGCAGGCAATTGAGGGCACCTTACGCGGACCCGATTTGGCCCGACGGGCCTCAGTCGGTGACTTTCTGGACAAGGCCATCACCGACCGCGGAATCTGCGTCTACGATTCGGCAGTCGTCGCCGGCAACGGGATCGGAGCTCTGGCGTTCGCTGGCTGGCTAGCCCAAAGTCCGCTATTCGAAGGCAAAGTCACGGTAGTTGCACCCCCGGTTGTCGAGACGCGGCGGCTGATCAACGGTGTCACCCTGCGCGGGCGCGGGATCGACTTCATGAGTGCCGCATTGAACACGACACTGGACGCCATTCTCGAGGAGATGACGGGATCGGGCGACCCGGCGCCAGTGTCCTACCGCCAGACCGCCGCTATGGCCACCCAGCAAGGGTCGTCGTGGCGATTCACCAAGCGGGGACAGTGGCAGAACGCATTAGCGGCTGAGCGACCGATCGGTTACGGTCTGCGAAACAGCAGAGTGGTCGGCGGCATGCGCGAGCTGGCTTCCAAGCTGCCCATCGAGTTCGTCGACGAACGAGTCGAATCCGCCTCGCACCTGCGCAGCTTCAGTAAGGGGCGGCATCCACTGCTCGTCAACGCCACCACCGTGCCAACACTGATCGGCGGTGCGGCTAAGCCGCCGAAGCGGATGGTGTTGGGGGTGCAGGTCCCGTTCATCGCGCCGGAAAACGGCGTCAGTTACCCGCTCGAAGCCCAGACTGCGTTCGCGCCCGCGGTGCGGCGCGCAGGAACGATCGATGTGGGGTACTTCACCCCCTTCAGCGACCCACTGTCACCACGATCCAGCTGGTACGGGATCTATGTGCGTGCCGTCGACCGCGACGCCGCGTACAACAAGGATGCCGAACACCGGATCATGACCGAGCAGCTCTTCGGCGTCGGTGAGGCGATGAACCTGATCCCCGACGACCCGGAGGAGACCCTCGGACGGGCGCTCGTGCCTGCCTCGCCATGGGGCGCCGTTGCGCCCTCGGCACCTGGCACGCTGGAACTCAAACGGCACTATTCGGGTGGCGCACCCGTGGTCTACGCCGACGGCATGGTGATGAGTCTCGTCGGCGGGGTTGTCGGGGCCGAAGCGGTGATCCGCGGCGTGAATCCGGATGACGCTATCCGCCGTGCTCTGCGGCCGTGGCGCCGCCACAACCTGTTGTGGTACATCGAGACCAACAAAATTCCGGTCGTGTCCGACATGTTGCTGCGCGCAAGCCCGGCAGGTGCGATGGCATACCCACACACCGCTGGACTGAACCTATGGGCCTCAGCCGCCTGACTTTGTACCCGCTATCCGGTGGCGGCGCGTGAACTCGCACCGCCCGACGAATTAAGTGACGGCGCTATCCATTCGACCGGCTAGTGGGCCGAGGAGGTCCATAATGATGCCTACAATGTGCGCGGATTTGTCAGCGCAGGGCCAAATCGGCGCGGTGACGTGGGAGCGTCGCCTCGACGAGCCATTGCGCCGGGCGGGGGCGCTAATTCGTGTCAACGTCAATGTCTATCCTTCTGCCCTGGTGATGCCTTCTCGCCGGCAGCTGGCGGAACATCTTGCCGCGCGTATTCGCGGGAGAAGCCATGCCGATTGATCTCTCAGGGGCATCGGGCGGCAAGCACCAGCGAGACACCTGGGACTCCACGTCTGCGGCTTTGATCCGGCGCTATCAACGCGCTTTCGCCGAGGCGGCCAACTTGCTGCCGGTTCATCGACTCGACGGCGTGGAATCCCGTCGGGACCGATTCCTGACCGAATTGGGCGTACGTGCCGACGAACTACACGGCCAATTGCTTCGCGCGATGCGTAATAAGGCCACCTCCGGCGACCCGCGAGAGCTGGCACGGCTTTATGAAGTGGCCATAAAGGTTCAGGGAATTAGATCCAGTCATCGTGAGGCCGTCAACGAGGAGCGGCTGTACATGCTCACCAGCGGTCAAGAGGTGAGCGCCCGTCTATCCCCCTCAGCGGGCGTCAGGACTCTGCTCGAGCGCGCGGCCACCATAATCTGCGACCTCCCCGGACTCGAGCGCGCGATGGTGTTCCAACGCGAGGGTGGCGTGTTGCGTGCTGCCGCCACCGTTTTTGCCGGCAACGACGAGTGGGCACGGGACTGCCAGGCCCTCTCGGCCAGCACGAGATACGATCTGGCGCCAAAACGTCCCGAGACGCTAATCATTCGCAGCCGCTCCCCGGCGATCATCACCGATGCTCTCAATGACCCCAACGCTTTTCAGCCGATCGTTCAAAAGATGCAAGCCGAAAACTATGTCGGTGCGCCGGTGATCGCGTACGGGGAGGTCGTGGCGACGATACACGCCGATGCCTATTTCAGCGATCGTCCCGTCGACGAAGTCGACCGTGATGTCCTCGCCGCGTTCGCCACGTCATTAGGACAGATCGTGGAGCGGGCGATCCTGATCGAACAATTGCAATTCCAGCAAAGGGCCGCGGAGCAGCTCTCTCGCTCCGCAAGCGGCATCCTGAGCGGGGTCGCCGGTGACATTCCGGTGCTGGAATCCGACCAGCAGGCTCCGATGGCGCCGTGGCAGAGCGGCAACGAGGTCGTTTCCGAACTGACTCGGCGTGAGTATGAGGTCCTGCAATTGATGACCAAAGGGGCCACAAACCGAGAGATCGCGACGACGATCTTTCTCTCGGAGGAAACCGTAAAGTCGCATGTCAAGCGCATCCTGCATAAATTCGGGGTGGCCAACCGCGGGCAGGCAGTCGCGACGTATTTGGAGAGTTTGACCCGCCGCCGGGGCTTGAGTGGCGGTCCGCGGCGAGGAGGCGGCGGCGAGCTGGGGTGAGATTGTGTGGGGCGGGTGAAGCAGTGGCCTGCACGAGAATCCTTCCGTGCGAGCCGAGTACGTCCCAGACGCGGAACTTGAAGTGCCGTGAGCCACTTCCCGTGAATCCTCAATGCCCTAAGGGGTTTTAGGCCGTCGACCTGCTCCTTGGACCCGATGGCTCGGCCGCCATCGCGGCGGGACTAGTTTTCCGCCGCGAGTTCGCTCAGGCTGATCCAACCTTCGGCGACTGAAAGAATTGGCTTACAAACAGATTTGCCCGCCAATTGAGGTTCGGCGGGCGCAACCGCTGCGCCAGGCGTTGCCGGCACTCCGGCGCGCAGTAAACGGCAGCGAATTGGTTGGTGTCGAAGTATTGGCCGCATCCGCCACATCGCTGATCGCTAGTTGCTGGCGGTCAGCGATGTCGTTGACGTGCGCCTCGACGAAAGCGACCGCAGACAAGACGGCAGTCACGGCATGGGAACGATGCAAGCGGTCAATATTGCGAAAGTCGGTGTCGACTAGGTGCTGCTCGCATCGCTTACATAGCCGCGCTTCGCGGCGCGCGGTCCTCCCGCCATTTCGTCACCAAGTCGCTGATGCATGAGCGACCCTCAGCAAGGGAAATGGTTCGCCGAACTTGACGAGGGTGACCGCGCTGGAGACCTGAATGCATTTACCACGGCCCTGCATCGGGCGACCGCGCTATATTCCAGAAATGGCGAACCTGGAAGCGATCGCTAAGCAATGTTGGCGCGGCATCGGCGAGGGTTTATCGAATGACCAACGCAGTTGTCGGGTACCAACGCCCAGGACGATGTTGAAGGTGATCATCGCCAAGTCACTGGGTTTGTGACGGACGGCGAAAAAATCTTGCGCTGAGACCCCTT
>DASQRI010000285.1:0-6646 GCA_035642975.1 Mycobacterium sp. | reverse complement strand
CCGCGCTGGCCGATCTGCATGGCGCCGGGTGCGACCTCGTCACCGTCACCCAATATCTGCGGCCGTCGGCGCGGCACCATCCGGTCGAATGCTGGGTTTCCCCCGACGAATTCGTCGAGTATTCCGAATATGCCGAACAGCTCGGATTCGCCGGGGTGCTGGCCGGACCGCTGGTGCGCTCGTCCTACCGGGCCGGTCGGCTCTACCAGCAGGCCGTGAAGGCGCGAACCGTATCCTGAACTAATGGCGAAACTCCGTAATGCCAAGGTGACCAAGGCCGCCAAAGCCGAGGCGAAAGCGGCCCGCAAAGCAGCCGCCAAAGAACGTCGCAGTCAACTCTGGCAGGCGTTCACCGTGCAGCGCCAAGAGGACAAGCGCCTCCTGCCCTACATGATCGGCGCATTCGTGCTGATCGTGGGGATCTCGGTGGCGGCCGGCGTATCGGCCGGCGGATTCACGCTGATTTCGCTGCCTGCGCTGGGCGTGGTGCTGGGCGCGCTGGTGGCGTTCATCATCTTCGGTCGGCGTGCGCAACGATCGGTGTTTCGCAAGGCCGAAGGCCAAACGGGCGCAGCCGCCTGGGCGCTGGACAACCTGCGCGGCAAGTGGCGGGTCACCCCGGGGGTGGCGGCGACCGGGCACTTCGACGCCGTGCACCGGGTGATCGGCCGGCCCGGGGTGATTCTGGTCGGTGAGGGGTCGGCGGGCCGGGTCAAACCGTTGCTTGCCCAGGAGAAGAAACGCACCGCCCGATTGGTCGGCGATATCCCGATCTACGACATCGTCGTCGGCAACGGCGACGGCGAGATCCCGCTCGCCAAGCTGGAGCGCCACCTCACCCGGCTGCCGGCCAACATCACCGCCAAGCAGATGGATTCGCTGGAGTCGCGGCTGAGCGCCTTGGGTTCCCGGGCCGGGACCGCCGCGATGCCGAAAGGCCCGCTGCCCGGCACCGCGAAGATGCGTGGCGTCCAGCGAACCGTGCGGCGCCGTTAGTCGCCGGCAGTCAGCGCCGCACGACGGCAGTGCCGGTCACCCGGTCTTGTAGCCCGCGCCCGTCGACATCGACGAACAGCGCTGGTATGACGAGCGCAATCATCGCTCCGCGTATCGCGGCCCGACCTATCCCGACGTGCAGTCTGTCGTCGACGGACGCCACCCTTAGTCCCAGGGCGAACTGGCCAGGGGTGAACTCGAACAACCGGACGGCGAGCACTCCCAGCACCAGCCAGATCACCAACAGGGCCGACGACAACAGTCTCAACGAGATCAGCCCCAGAGACATACCGAGCGCGGCAAGGCCGTAGGCCAGCAACCAGTCGACGAGCAGGGCCGCCAACCGACGGCCCATGCCGGCCAGCGAACCATGGCCGCGCTCGGGCAGGCCGAGGGGCTCACCGGGATAACCCTGCGGCGGTCCCGACTCGAGCGGCTCCGGACCGGATAGCCAGGGGTGGTTGCTGCGGGCCATTACCCCACAATAGGGTGAGGTCTGCCCAGACTCGGCCGCGCTGTCGCCTAACGTCGACGCAACGCAGGGTCAATTCGAAGCTTGCAATGCAACAAAGGAGAGCGCTTCGGTGTCCGAAAAAACGGCCGACGACATCATCAAACTCGCGAAGGATGAACACGTCGAATTCGTCGACGTGCGGTTCTGTGACCTGCCAGGCATCATGCAGCACTTCACAATTCCGATTTCGTTCTTCGACGCGGACGTATTTGAGAACGGGATCGCCTTCGACGGCTCCTCGATTCGCGGCTTCCAGGCGATCCACGAGTCCGACATGCTGCTGCTGCCCGACCCCGACACGGCGCAGATCGACCTGTTTCGCGAGGCCAAGACGCTGAACCTCAACTTCTTCGTGCACGACCCGTTCACCCTCGAGCCGTACTCGCGCGACCCGCGCAACATCGCCCGCAAGGCGGAGAACTACTTGATCAGCACCGGCATCGCCGACACCGCGTACTTCGGCGCGGAGGCCGAGTTCTACATCTTCGACTCGGTGAGCTTCGACTCACGCACCAACGGCTCGTTCTACGAAGTGGACGCGATCTCGGGTTGGTGGAACACCGGTGAGCCGACCGAGAGCGATGGCAGCCCCAACCGCGGCTACAAGGTCCGCCCCAAGGGGGGCTATTTCCCGGTCCCACCCACCGACCACTACGCCGACCTGCGCAACACGATGCTGCAGAACCTGATCACGTCCGGCTTCAGCCTGGAGAAGGGCCACCACGAGGTGGGCACCGGCGGCCAGGCCGAGATCAACTACAAGTTCAACACGCTGTTGCACGCGGCCGACGACATGCAGCTCTACAAGTACATCGTCAAGAGCACGGCGTGGGCCGAGGGCAAAACCGTCACGTTCATGCCCAAGCCGCTGTTCGGCGACAACGGCTCGGGCATGCACACCCACCAGTCGTTGTGGAAAGACGGCAACCCGCTGATGTACGACGAGACGGGTTACGCCGGCCTGTCGGACACGGCCCGCCACTATATCGGCGGCCTGCTGCACCACGCGCCGTCGCTGCTGGCGTTCACCAACCCGACGACGAACTCCTACAAGCGGTTGGTTCCCGGCTTTGAGGCCCCGATCAACCTGGTCTACAGCCAGCGCAACCGTTCGGCGTGTGTGCGTATCCCGATCACCGGCACCAACCCGAAGGCCAAGCGGTTGGAGTTCCGCTGCCCTGACTCCTCGGGCAACCCGTATCTGGCATTCGCGGCCATGCTGATGGCCGGGCTGGACGGCATCAAGAACAAGGTCGAGCCGCAGACGCCGGTCGACAAGGACCTCTACGAGCTGCCGCCGGAAGAGGCCGCGAACATCCCGCAGGCGCCCACCCAGCTGTCGGCGGTGATCGACCGCCTGGAAGCGGACCACGAATACCTCACTGAGGGAGGCGTTTTCACGCCCGACCTGATCGAGACGTGGATCACCTTCAAGCGCGAAAACGAGATCCTGCCGGTCCAAATCCGCCCGCACCCCTACGAGTTCGCGCTGTACTACGACGTATGAGCCGGCTAACCGGTAGAAACACCAGGCGCTCAGTCGAGTCGAGCGCCTGGTGTTTCTGATTGCGCACCCCGAAGCGCGGTCGTTCAGTTAGGTGGTAATACCATCTATCTATGCTAGCGTTTGGTCGATGACGTCCGATCGCGACCGCAGGCACGACCATCTCGAAGATCTACGAGATACTTTGGTGCAGATATCTTTTGCGCTGATGGCGGCCCTGACCGAAGTCGCTGCCGAACACGACTTGTCGCTCACCCAACTGCGGGTGCTGGGCATCTTGCGGGATCGCGAGCCGACCATGGCCGATCTGGCCACCTTTACCGGCCTGGAGCGCTCGACGGTCAGTGGTCTCATCGACCGCGCGGCGCAGCGTGGGCTGGTCAGCAAGACCGCTGATCCGCACGACGGCCGCTCGGTGCGGGTGACTCTCACCGAGCCGGCTCGCACGCTGGTGCCTGAGGTCACCGCCGCGATCGGTGACCGGATCAAGCCGTTGACCGGCAAGTTGAGCACCGCCGAGCAGAAGCGGCTCACCGCGCTGCTGAGCAAAGCGCTCGGGGTGTGAGACACCGGCGAGCGTAGACCGTTCGGCATCTTGACCAGTCAGCGTCAGCGATGCTAAGCAGGTGCTCAGCATTCGAAGCGCACCGAGCGCCGGAACCTGGACGGCACGGAAAGGATCAGATGACGCTGCAGACTCTGTTGGAGGACATTCGCAAGCGGCCCGGTTCGGGCGACGTCATCCCGGTCATCAATCCCGCGACAGAAGAGCCGATCACCGAATTCACCGACTGCGGCGAGGAGGAGGTCGATGCGGCCGTCGCGCGGGCGAAGGCGTCCTTCGAGTCCGGCGTCTGGTCTCAGTTGCCGGGTCGCGAGCGGGCCAAGATCATGTGGCGGATCGGGGAGTTGATCGACGAACACGCCCAGGAGTTCGCCGAACTCGATTCGCTCAACACGGGCATGCCCCTGATGCAGGCGCAGTTGCAGATGTCCACCTGTTCGGAGTTCTTCCGGTATTACGCCGGTTGGTGTTCGAAGCTCAACGGCACCGCGTACGACGTGAAGACCGACGGCATCGCGACCGACACCTTCGTCAACATGCATGCCTACACGCTCAAGGAACCCTTCGGCGTGGTGGGCCTGATCTTCCCGTGGAACGGCCCGATCTTCAATGCGAGCGCCAAGCTCGCACCCGCCCTGGCCGCCGGCTGCAGCATGTTGGTCAAACCCGCTGAGGAGACACCGCTTTCAGCTCTTCTGCTGGACCGGTTGGTCCACGAGGCCGGCGTGCCCGAGGGCGTGGTCAACCTGCTGACCGGCTACGGCCACACCGCGGGAGCGGCGATCACCGCGCATCCCGACGTTGAGAAAATCGCCTTCACCGGGTCGACTGAGGTCGGCAAGGAGATCGTGCGGGCATCGGCCGGCAACTTGAAGAAGGTCATGCTGGAACTCGGGGGCAAATCCCCCGTGCTGATTTTCGACGACGCCGATCTGGACAAGGCCGTATTGATGGCGTCGTTGGGCATCTTCGTGCATTCCGGTCAGGGCTGCGTGTGCGGGTCGCGCATCTTCGTGCAGCGCGGCGTGTACGACCGGGTCGTGGAAGGCATTGCGCTGATGGCCAATACGTTCAAATACGGCGCCCCCAGCGAGGAGGGCTGCGTCAGCGGGCCGCTGATCAGCCAGAAGCAACTGACCCGCGTGATGGGCTTCATCGACGAGGGCAAAACCGACGGCGTCGAAGTCGTCACCGGCGGCCACCGCCTGGACCGGAAGGGCTACTTCGTCCACCCGACTGTGCTGACCAACGTCGACCCGGGCATGCGGCTGTATCAGCAGGAGATCTTCGGACCGGTGGTGAGCATCCTGCCGTTCGACGACGAAGACGAAGCCGTCGCGATGGCCAACGACACCAGCTACGGCCTGGCGGCCACCGCCTGGACGGAGAACGTCGGCCGTGCCCACCGGATCGTGAAACGGCTGCAGGCGGGCAGCGTGCAGGTCAACTGCCAGTTGGTCTTTGACCACGACGTGCCGTTCGGCGGCTACAAGCAGTCCGGCTGGGGGCACGAGTTCGGCAAAGAGGGCATCGAGGCGTACATGAAGACGAAGTCGGTCTGGGCCCAGCTGTAACCCCGTATTGTCAGCGCATGGCGCGCAATATGGAAGCACGGCTGAATCCGTATTATCCGATCGCACTGTCGGTGTTCCGAGTGGTGTTCGGGCTGCTATTTCTCTTCCAGGGTCTGACAAAGCTGTTCGGTTGGCCTACAGCCGTACATAAGGCCGCTGCCGGCGAATGGCCGTACTACTACGCTGGTTGGATCGAACTGGTCACCAGCCTGCTGATCATTGCCGGCCTGTTCACGCGCCCCGCGGCATTCATTGCGTGCGGCGAGATGGCGTTCGCATATTTCACCCAGCACCTGCCGCACGGATTCTTCCCGATCACCAACGGCGGCGAGCTGGCGGTACTGTACTGCTTCGGCTTCTTCCTGTTGATCTTCGCCGGCGGCGGGCCCTACGCCTTAGACGCTCGGCGGGGTGGTTGGCGGTCGACCGGTGCACCCCGGCGGCTCAGCGGACCGTGGCGAAGAACGCGCGCACGTCGTCGATAAACAGCTCCGGCTGCTCGAACGCGGCGAAGTGCCCACCGCCTGGCATCGTCGACCAGTGCGTGATGTTGTAGACCGGCTCGCACCACGCGCGGACCGCGCCGAGCACCTCGCCCGGGAAATGGGCCACGCCGGTGGGCAATTCGACCCGATCAAAGTTTCCCCACGCCTTGAAGCTCTCCCAGTACAGCCGCGCCGACGAGGCGCCGATGCCGTTGACCCAGTAGACCATCACGTTGTCGAGAAGCTCGTCGCGGCTGAGTACGTTCTCAGGATGGCCGTCGCAGTCCATCCATGCCCAGAATTTCTCGACGATCCAGGCGAGTTGACCCACCGGGGAGTCGACCAGTCCGTAGCCGAGTGTCTGCGGCCGGGTGGATTGCTGTTTTGAGTAGCCGGTGCCGGAACGGCGATGTTCGGCCAGGGAGGCCAGTGCGTGTTGTTCTTGCTCGGTGGGGCTTGCCAGGGATTCCTTGGTGGGCCTGCCGATCGGCATGTTCAGGTGGATGCCTACGCAACGGCCGCGGTTGCGGCCGATCTGGGTCGTCACCGCCGCGCCCCAGTCGCCGCCCTGCGCGCCATACCGGTCGTAGCCGATCCGGCCGACGAGCGTCTCCCACGCCTCGGCGATCTTCTCCACGCCCCATCCCGTGCCGGCCGGCCGGCCGGAGAATCCGTAGCCGGGCAGCGATGGGCAGATCACGTGAAAGGCGTCCTCGGCACGACCCGACGGCGGGTTGACCAGCGGCTCGATCACCTTGTGAAACTCCACCACCGAGCCCGGCCAGCCATGGGTGATCAGCAGCGGAAGAGCGTCGTCATGTGGCGAGCGTTGGTGGATGAAATGAATATCCAGCCCGTCGATATCGGTGAGGTAGTGATCGAACCTGTTCAGCGCGGCTTCCCGGGAGCGCCAGTCGTAGCCGTCGGCCCAATGGCCGGCCAGCTCGCGGGTGTAGGCCAGCGGTATCCCCTGGCTCCAGTCATCGACGGTCTCGGCTTCCGGCCAGC
>DASQRI010000284.1:0-8821 GCA_035642975.1 Mycobacterium sp. | reverse complement strand
CGTCGACGAGGGCGCCTACGTGCACTATGTCGAGGGTTGTACCGCGCCGATCTACAAGTCGGATTCGCTGCATTCGGCGGTGGTGGAGATCATCGTCAAGCCTGGCGGTCGTTGCCGCTACACCACCATCCAGAACTGGTCGAACAACGTCTACAACCTGGTCACCAAGCGGGCCCGCGCCGAAGCGGGCGCCACCATGGAGTGGGTCGACGGCAACATCGGGTCCAAAGTCACCATGAAATACCCGGCGGTCTGGATGACGGGCGAGCACGCCAAGGGCGAGGTGCTTTCGGTGGCGTTCGCCGGCGAGGGCCAGCATCAGGACACCGGCGCCAAGATGCTGCACCTGGCGCCGAACACGTCGAGCAACATCGTGTCGAAGTCGGTGGCCCGCGGTGGCGGCCGCACCTCCTACCGCGGCCTGGTGCAGGTGAACAAGGGCGCGCACGGATCACGCGCCAGCGTGAAATGCGATGCGCTGCTGGTGGATACGATCAGCCGCAGCGACACCTACCCGTATGTCGACATTCGCGAGGACGACGTCACGATGGGGCACGAGGCCACCGTGTCCAAAGTCAGCGAAACCCAGCTGTTCTACCTGATGAGCCGCGGGCTGACCGAAGACGAGGCGATGGCGATGGTGGTGCGCGGCTTCGTCGAGCCGATCGCCAAGGAGCTGCCCATGGAGTACGCCCTGGAGCTCAACCGGCTGATCGAGCTGCAGATGGAAGGCGCGGTCGGCTAGTGGTCAAGGCCAACCTCACCGAAGCTGTCGAAGGGATCGCCGCCAACAAGGCCGAACAGTTCACGTCCTTCGACGTCGAAGCCTTCGAGGTCCCTGGCGGACGCGACGAGATCTGGCGGTTCACCCCGCTGCGGCGGTTGCACGGCCTGCACAACGGCTCCGCGGTGGCCACCGGCAGCGCCCCCATCAGCGTCAGCGACCGGCCCGGGGTTCGGGTGGAAACTGTTCGGCGCGGCGACGAACGACTCGGTCAGGGCGGTGTGCCCGCCGACCGGGTTGCCGCCCAGGCCTTCTCGTCGTTCAATAAGGCGACACTGATAACGTTCGAGCGCGAGACGCAGACCGCCGACCCAGTCGAGATCGTCATCGAAGGTCCGGGCGAGGGCGCGGTTGCCTATGGGCATCTGCAGGTGCGGGTCGAGGAGCTCGCCGAAGCGGTCGTCGTCATCGATCAGCGGGGCAGCGGAATCTACGCCGACAACGTCGAATTCGTCGTCGAGGACGCCGCCCGGCTCACGGTGGTATGGATCGCCGACTGGGCCGACGACGCCGTGCATGTCAGCGCCCACCACGCCCGATTGGGCAAGGACGCGGTGCTGCGCCATGTCGCGATCACGCTCGGTGGCGACGTGGTGCGAATGTCGGCCAAGGTGCGGTTCGCTGCACCCGGTGGTGACGCCGAGTTGCTCGGCCTGTATTTCGCCGACGACGGTCAGCACCTCGAGTCGCGGCTGCTGGTCGACCACGCTCATCCCGACTGCAAATCCAATGCGCTGTACAAGGGTGCGCTGCAAGGGGATCCGGACTCGAACCGGCCGGATGCGCACACCGTCTGGGTCGGAGACGTGTTGATCCGGGCCGAGGCCACCGGCACCGACACCTTCGAGGCCAACCGCAACCTTGTGCTCACCGACGGCGCGCGCGCCGACTCGATCCCGAACCTGGAGATCGAGACCGGCGAAATCGTCGGCGCCGGGCACGCCAGTGCCACCGGACGATTCGACGACGAGCAACTGTTCTATCTGCGTTCCCGCGGCATCCCCGAAGAGCAGGCCCGCCGACTGGTGGTGCGTGGTTTCTTCAACGAGATCATCGCCAAGATCGCGGTACCTGAAATACGGGAGCGCCTGACCACAGCCATCGAACACGAACTGGCCATCACGGAATCGAGAATTAGCGCCTCATGACAACTTTGGAAATCAAAGACCTGCACGTCAGCGTCGAGAACGCCTCGGACGGCGACGAGATCGCCATTCTCAACGGCGTCAACCTGACGGTGCGCTCCGGCGAGACGCATGCGGTGATGGGCCCCAACGGGTCTGGCAAGTCCACCCTGTCCTACGCCATCGCCGGGCACCCGAAGTACCGCGTGACGTCGGGTTCCATCACGCTCGACGGGCAGAACGTCCTGGACATGAGCGTCGACGAGCGCGCCCGCGCCGGCTTGTTCCTGGCTATGCAGTATCCCGTCGAGGTACCCGGCGTGTCGATGTCGAACTTCCTGCGCTCGGCCGCAACCGCCGTCCGCGGTGAGGCGCCCAAGCTGCGGCACTGGGTCAAAGAGGTCAAGGCTGCAATGAACAGCCTCGACATCGACTCGGCGTTCGCCGAACGCAGTGTCAACGAAGGCTTTTCCGGCGGGGAGAAGAAACGCCACGAGATCCTGCAGCTGGGATTGCTCAAGCCCAAGATCGCGATCCTCGACGAGACCGACTCCGGGCTGGATGTCGACGCCTTGCGGGTGGTCAGCGAGGGCGTGAACCGTTATGCCGAAGCCGAGCACGGCGGCATTCTGCTGATCACGCACTACACCCGGATTCCGCGGTACATCCATCCGGAGTTCGTGCACGTGTTCGTCGGAGGCCGGATCATCGAATCGGGTGGCCCGGAGTTGGCCGACGAGCTCGAAGAAAACGGCTACGAGCGCTTTAGCGCCCAGACGGCCGCCTCGGGGGCCTGACATGACGGTCTCGGTCACGCGCCCCGCGGCGCTGGACCTCGCCGCGATCCGGGCTGATTTCCCGATCCTGGCCCGGGTCATGCGGGGCGGAAATCAGTTGGCATACCTGGATTCCGGGGCGACATCACAGCGCCCGGTGCAAGTCCTCGACGCCGAACGCGAATTCCTCGTCACGTCCAACGGCGGGGTGCACCGCGGCGCGCATCAGCTGATGGAGGAGGCCACCGACGCCTACGAGCAGGGTCGCGCCGACATCGCCGCGTTCGTTGGCGCCGATCCCGACGAGCTGGTGTTCACCAAGAACGCCACCGAGTCGCTCAACCTGCTGTCCTATGTGTTGGGGGACAACCGCTTCGAACGTGCCGTCGGCCCCGGCGACGTCATCGTCATCACCGAGCTCGAGCACCACGCCAACCTGGTGCCGTGGCAGGAACTGTCCCGGCGCACCGGCGCCACGCTGCGCTGGTACGGCGTCACCGACGACGGCCGGATCGACGTCGATTCGTTGCAACTGGACGAGCGCGTCAAAGTCGTTGCCTTCAGCCATCACTCGAATGTGACCGGCGCGGTGGCTCCGGTTGCCGAGCTGGTGGACCGGGCCAAGGCCGTCGGTGCGTTGACAGTGCTGGACGCCTGCCAGTCGGTGCCACACCAGCCGGTCGATTTCCACGCGCTCGACGTCGACTTCGGGGCTTTCTCCGGACATAAGATGCTGGGCCCCAATGGAATCGGTGTGTTGTATGGCCGCGGTGAGCTGCTCAACGCGATGCCGCCGTTCCTCACCGGCGGTTCGATGATCGAGACGGTGACCATGGAGGCCACCAGCTACGCGGCACCGCCGCAGCGTTTCGAGGCCGGCACGCCGATGACCTCCCAGGTGGTCGGGCTGGCCGCGGCGGCACGCTATCTCGGTGCCATCGGCATGGACGCCGTCGAGGCCCACGAGCGTGAGTTGGTGGTCGCCGCCATCGACGGCTTGTCCGGTATCGACGCGGTTCGGATAGTCGGGCCGACGGCGATGGAAAACCGCGGTTCGCCAGTGTCTTTCGTCGTCGACGGTGTGCACGCCCACGATGTCGGCCAGGTGCTCGACGACGACGGCGTGGCCGTGCGGGTCGGGCACCACTGCGCCTTGCCGCTGCACCGCCGCTTCGATATTGCCGCCACCGCACGCGCATCGTTCGCGATCTACAACACCCTCGACGAGGTCGACCGGCTGGTGGCCGGGGTGCGCCACGCCCTCGATTTCTTCGGCGGGGAGTGAGTCGTCGTGCGTCTCGAGCAGATCTACCAGGATGTGATCCTCGATCACTACAAGCATCCGCAGCACCGCGGGCTGCGCGAACCGTTCGGCGCGCAGGTGTATCACGTCAACCCGGTGTGCGGCGACGAGGTCACGCTGCGGGTCTCGCTGTCGGCTGACGGCGAGCACGTCACCGACGTCTCCTATGACGGGCAGGGCTGTTCGATCAGCCAGGCCGCAACATCGGTGCTCACCGAGCAGGTGATCGGTCACACCGTCGGGGAGGCGTTGAAGACGGTCACCGCGTTCACCGAGATGGTGTCGTCCCGCGGAAATGTCGCCGGCGACGAGGATGTGCTGGGCGACGGCATCGCGTTCGCCGGCGTCGCCAAGTATCCGGCCCGGGTGAAATGCGCGCTGCTGGGTTGGATGGCTTTCAAAGATGCGCTTGTGCAGGCGACTGACGACTTCGAGGAGGTCAAAGGATGAGTGAAATTGCCGCGCCGGACAACGAGTTGCTCGGCGACATCGAGGAGGCGATGCGCGACGTCGTCGACCCCGAATTGGGCATCAACGTCGTCGACCTGGGATTGGTCTACGGGGTCAATCTCGAAGAGGCGGAGGAGGGCACCGTCGCGCTGATCGACATGACGTTGACGTCGCCGGCGTGCCCGCTGACCGACGTCATCGAAGACCAGTCGCGCAGCGCGCTGATCGGCGCCGGACTGGTCGACGAGCTGCGCATCAACTGGGTGTGGAACCCGCCGTGGGGCCCGGACAAGATCACCGACGACGGCCGCGACCAACTGCGCGCGCTGGGCTTCACCGTGTGAAAGGCTCGCCGGGGCGTGGACGCCAAATGAACGGGTGTTTGTTAACGACTGTTAAAACATCATTCGTCGGCGGCTAAAAGTCGCGCGAGTCGGAGATTGCCCGCAGAATGAGGTACCAGACCGAAAGGGGACCGTTCCGATGAAGAAAAAGCTGATGTTGGTTGCGGCCTGCGCGGCTAGTGTCCTGCTGGGCAGCGGCATCGCCTATGCAGACCCCGCCCCGGCACCGGCACCTGACCCGAACGGGCCGAAGTGCTGGACGACCAACGATGCAGGGCATCAGGAATTGACGCCGTGCGGCTGGGCGTACTCGGACGCGAGTGGCTGGTATCAGGTTCCTTGGGGTTTCCAGGCCATTCCCGGCTGAACCCGTCTGACGCTTCGGGCCGGCGACTTAAATGTTCACCCCTGCAAGATGTGAATTCGACCAGCCTTAGTTACGATCGTGGTTGTGACGGATGCCGCGATACACCGGGAAACCAAGCAACCGACAACCAGCGCGTCGCCGCACGTCATCGTGATGTTCGGTGCCACAGGCGATTTGGCGCGCCGCAAGCTGCTGCCCGGCCTTCTGCACCTGTCCTGTTCTCATCTGGCTCCCGAGATCCGCATCATCGGAACCTCACTTGAGGAGCTCGACAACGAGACCTTCCGCAAGTTGGCGCACAAGGCTTGCGCCGAGTTCTCTCACCATGAGGTTTCCGGCGAGCTTTGCGATCAATTCATCGCCAATTTGTCCTTCGTTTCGCAGCAGGACGGCCCCGAAGCGCTGGCGCGGGCGGTGGCCGAGCAGGTCGAGTCGCTCGGTGGTGAGGCCAGTCTGCTGCACTACCTGAGTGTCCCGCCGGCGGCGGTGATGCCCGTGATGGACATGCTGGCCAAGGCCGACCTGGTGGAAAACTCTCGGGTCATCATGGAGAAGCCTTTCGGGGTCGATCTGGCCAGCGCGCGGAAACTGAACAAGGCGATTCACGAGCGGTTCGACGAAGAACAGATCTTCCGGATCGATCACTTTCTGGGCAAGGAGGCGGCCCAGAACATCCTCGCATTTCGATTCGCCAACGGGCTGTTCGAGCCGATTTGGAACCGGAACTTCATCGACCACATCCAGATCGACGTGCCGGAACGGCTCACCTGTGAGAATCGCGCCCAATTCTACGAATCGGTGGGGGCGTTCAAGGACATGGTGGTCACCCACTTGTTCCAGATTCTCGCGTTCGTCGCGATGGAACCACCGACCCAGCTTGCTTCAGACGCGATCAGCGACGAGAAGAACAAGGTGTTCCGCTCGATGCGCCCGCTTGATCCGAACGACGTGGTGCGCGGGCAATACCGGGGTTACCGCGACGAGCCTGGCGTGTCCGCGGAATCGGACACCGAAACGTTCGTCGCGCTCAAATGCGAGATCGACAACTGGCGCTGGGCGGGTGTTCCGTTCTTTCTGCGTACCGGCAAAGGCCTCGCTGAGGGACAGCGGATCATCTCGATCGCCTTCCACGAGCCGCCGAGGAGCATGTTCCCACCGGGATCCGGTGTGGGACAAAAGGGTCCGGATCACTTGACCTTCGACCTTGCCGACGTGTCCAAGATGTCGCTGTCTTTTTATGGCAAGCGGCCCGGACCGGGAATGAAGCTGGACAAGCTCAGCCTGCAGTTCACCATGGCAGAGACCGGCCACGCCGGTGACGTCCTCGAGGCCTACGAGCGGCTGATCCTTGACGCGATGCGCGGCGACCGGACGTTGTACAACACGGCGGAGGGCATCGAGCGGCTCTGGGAGGTCTCGGCCCCATTGCTGGAGGATCCGCCGCCGGCACGCAGCTACGACCTCGATTCATGGGGTCCCAACGCGGTCCATCCGCTGATTGCCCCGCGCGCGTGGCGGCTGCCGTTCGAGCGCGGCTGGCGCGGCAAGAACTAACCGCCTGACGGTCGGCTAGTGCGAGTGTCGCCTGCCGCCCGGCTGTGGGCAGCTGCCGTTGTCGGACGGCTGGACGGTGATGGCGGTCGCCTGCAGCGTCCCGTTGTTGCCCTTGGTCCCGCGCGCCGCGATGCACTTGCCCTGAGCGAGCGCTTGCGCGTCGCTGGTCGCCTGTTTGGCGTATGTGGTGGCGGCGGTGACGGTCACGTTGGTCTGAGACGAGTTGCCGCCGGCGTCAGTGCTATTCAACGTGATGGTGTTGCCAGCGACGGATGCGACCTGGCCGCCTAGTGGGTGGTGTGGGGTGGTCGAGCCGCCCGCCGGTTGCTTGGGTTGCGGGCACTTGCCGTCGACGGCAGGGCTGACGCGCACGGATCGTGCGGTGATGCCGTTGCCGCCGTTGGAGGCGCTCTCGCGGTCGGGACGCACGATGAGGCAGCTGCCCGCGGTGACGTCGGTCAGCTGAGCGGGGGTGATCTCGGAGACATCCGTTGACGGGGTGAAGTCGACGGTGGCGGACCCGGACCGCTGGCTGACCTGGATGGTATTGCCCGACACTGAATCGATCAGCCCGGCCACCCAGTCTTTGCCCTTCGTCGAGGGTGACGGCGCCGACGAGGTGGGATTGGAGTTTGTCGGGCTTGCGGCGTTGGGCTTGGCATTGTTCGACGCACCGCACGCGGCGACGGACAACGCGGTGGCACCGGTGACCGCGACGATCGCGAAGCGGGTCAGCCGGGAAGTCGGGAGAGTGGCGGGCATTGGGGTCCTTTCGGTCGCCTGCTGCGGCGAGCAGGCCGACTACGGCAATCGTTTTCACGATCGGTGGCGCCGCTGAGTGCCAGCTGGCGTGCGATTAAGAGAGCGCTGTGTATACCGCAGCCGTCTTGTTTGACTAGAACGCCGCCTCGGGAAGGCCCATGACGTCGTCATCGATGGCGTCGACGATGCCGCGCAGCGCGGTCAGGTTCGGCAGCATGTTCTTGGCGAAGAATTGCGCGGTGGCGATCTTGCCTTGATAGAACGCCTCGTCGTCCGCCGACGCGGCAGCCAGGGCCGCGTGGGCCACGTCGGCCTGGGCGAGCAGCCGCCAGCCGATCAGCAAGTCGCCGACCGCGAGCAGGAAGCGCACCGAGGCGAGCCCGACTTTGTAGATCTCCGTCGGTTTTTCGGGAGCGGCCATCAGGTATCCGCTCAGCGCTGCGGTCATCGCGGTGACGTCGTCGAGCGCGGTGCGAAGCAAACCCGCGGGTTGCCGGAGCGCATCATCGCAGGTATCGATGGTGCGGCTGATCTGGGAAGCCACCTGATCGAGGGCCTGGCCGCGGTCGCGAATGATCTTGCGGAAGAAGAAGTCCAGCGACTGGATT
The DNA here is from genome assembly GCA_035642975.1 of Mycobacterium sp. Classification (GTDB taxonomy): domain Bacteria; phylum Actinomycetota; class Actinomycetes; order Mycobacteriales; family Mycobacteriaceae; genus Mycobacterium. Next base: position 749 of record DASQRI010000284.1, on the reverse strand, counting down.
GCCGTGGTGCCCTCGTAGAGCGAATCGATCCTGGCGTCCCGGATATACTGCTCGATCGGGTAATCGGTCAAAAAGCCTGAGCCACCGAGTGTTTGCAGCGACTCGGTCAGGATTTCGTAGGCCCGCTCCGAGCTCACCCCCTTGACCACCGGGAGCAGCAGATCGTTGACCCGATGCGCCATCTCGGAGTCAGTGCCTGAAACACGTTGTGCAACTGCATCGTTCTGGTGTGCGGCGGCATACAAGTACAGTGCTCGCAGGCCTTCGGCGTACGCCTTCTGCGTGATCAAGCTGCGGCGCACATCTGGGTGGTGCAGGATCGTGACCCGCGGTGCGGTCTTGTCGGTCATTTGAGTCAGATCTGCGCCCTGCGCACGCTGTTTGGCGTATGCCAGGGCGTTGAGATAGCCGGTCGACAACGTGCCGGCCGCCTTGACGCCCACCGTCATGCGGGCGTGCTCGATCACGGTGAACATCTGCGCGATCCCGTTGTGCACGTCGCCCACTAGGTAGCCCACGGCCGGCAATCCATGCGCCCCGAAGGTCAATTCGCAGGTAGGAGAGGCCTTCAGGCCCATCTTGTGCTCCAGTGCGGTGGCGAAAACCCCGTTGCGCGAACCGAGTTCGAAAGTCTCCGGGTCGAAGAGGTACTTCGGCACGTAGAACAGGCTCAGACCTTTGGTGCCCGGACCGGCACCCTCGGGCCGGGCCAGCACGAGATGGAAGATGTTCTCGGCGGTGTCGCCCAC
>DASQRI010000283.1:0-7746 GCA_035642975.1 Mycobacterium sp. | reverse complement strand
CCCGCCGACCACTCCACGACCACACTGGAGCCGCGCTGATCAGCGACCACAGGGTAGGGCCGATCAGTGGGCAGCTCAAGACATTCGGGCATCCCGGCCAAGGCCTGCTCCCAAAACCCCAACTCAACAGCGATAGCACTGTGCGGATCCTGTAGTTCACCAAGCTGCTCGCGCTGCCACAACGTGTAATCCACATACTGCACCGCCAACGGCGCCCACCCCGGAGCCCGGCCCTGCTGCCGCGCTCGATACGCCTGCCCCACATCGCTGACCATCGGAGCCGGTGACCACCCGTCAAAAGCGATGTGGTGCAACACAATCCCCACCACATGCTGCTCAGGCCCCACCGCGTAGATCTGCGCCCGAATCGGGATCTCGGCCGATAAATCAAACCGATACCCCGCCAGCGCCGCCAACTCGCCGGCCACTTCCTGCTCCGGCAATGACACCACCGCCGGGCCCCCGCGCCGCCACATCGCTGCCCGGGCCGGCACCACCTCCTGGAACGGCACACCGTCGATGTCGGGAAATATGGTGCGCAACGATTCGTGCCGGGCGATGACATCATCTAGCGCCGCGCCCAGCGCATCGACATCCAGCGCCCCACTGATCCGAAACCCGATCGGCATGTTGTAGGTCGCAACCCCGCCCTCGAACCGGTTGAGGAACCACAACCGCTGCTGGGCATACGACAACGGGACCCGCTCCGGGCGCGGCATCAACCGAAGCGGCGGGCGGGCAGGGCCGCCACGATGCCGGTGCAGATACCCCGCAAGCTCCCCGACGGTGGACGCGTCAAACAGGTACCGTACGAGCACTTCCCTGCCCAGCGCCGACTGCAGCCGCGCGCTCACCCGGGTGGCGATCAACGAATCCCCGCCGAGGGCGAAGAAGTCGTCGTCGAGGCCGGCCCGGTTTAGGCCCAACACCTCGGCAAAGGTCTCGGCGACGATTTTTTCGGTCGGGGTCTGCGGGGCCCGGAACGGTGTGGCGGCAAACACCGGCGTCGGAAGCGCCTTGCGGTCGATCTTGCCCGATGAGGTCAACGGGAACTCGTCGAGCACCACTATCTGCGTCGGCACCATGTAATCGGGCAACCACGTACTCAACCGCTGACGCACCGCGCTGACCTTGGTGTTGGTGTGCGGATCGTTGGCGTGGATGCTGCGCTGGTTGGCCCCGGTAGAGGGCAGGTAGAGGTCGGTCAGCGATGGTGCGTGCTGGCGGTGGGCGTTGGTGGGGATGGTGAAGACGGCATCGAGGGTGCCGGGTTGAGCGCCCCAGGTGACGGCGACATGGTATCCGGTGGTTTCGCCGAGCCGGTGCAGTTGTTCAGCGGTGGTGGTCGCGGTGGCGGTGGCTTGGGCGAGTGCGTCGGCCAGGGACAACCCGGCGGCCAGCGCCTGTTCGACGTGGACGTCGGCAATCAGTCCGGCGCGAGGGATGTCGGTGACGCGAACGGCGTTGGGGCGCTCGGACATTAAGTGGCCGTGCAGCTCGCTCAGACCCGCGCAGTGGGTCCACGCCCAGCTGGGTGCGGTGGCCAGTGAGCGTACCGGTGTAGGGGTCTTGTAGATGACGACGTCGTAGCGATACCGGGTGAGTTCGTTGTCGGCCAATCCGCGTTTGACTTGGATCTCCAGTCCGGCCGCAAACGGATGCTCGGCGGCCCACATGGTGAAAAACTCTGGCGCCAGCAGTAATTCGGGTTCACTGACGATGGCGCGGTGGACTCGTTGGCGGATCTCGGCGGTGTCGGTGGTGGTGGTGCCGGCCAGCGCGACCGCGGTTTGGAACGCGCCCTGCAGGGTGTGGTTGCGGACATCGCCGATGAACAGTGCCCCACCGGGGGCCAGCAGATCCAGGGCGTTGTCGATGAGGTCGCCCAGATATCCCCCGTTGGGGAAGTACTGGACGACCGAGTTGAGAATGATGGTGTCGAAGTAAACCTGCGGCAGTGCCTCGGTGACGTGGGCGGGTTGGGTCAACAGCTGGACCCGATCACGCCACGGGATCTGCAACTGCTCCAGCGAACGGGCCAGGTTGTTGATAGCCACCCCCGACATGTCGGTGGCGACATAGTGTTCACACTGCGGGGCGATCTGCGACAACACCAGCCCCGAACCCGCGCCGATCTCCAACACCCGCCGCGGCCGCAGGGCCATGATCCGATCCACCGTGGCCGAACGCCACTCCACCATCTCCTCGAGTGGAATCGGATCGCCCGTGTAGCTGCTGTTCCATCCCCGAAAATCCATGCCGAACACCGGCACTGCGACCTGCGCGCCGTACAGCTCGTCGTTCATGCGTTGCCACTGTTCGACGATTTCGACGTCGTGGTCGGCGGTGGTGGTGTGCTCGAGGGTGATGTAGGCGATGAGGTGGGAGCTGCCGGTGCTGTGGTGCATGGTGGCGGCGGCCTGGGCCACCTGCGGGCAAGCCAGCAGAGTGTTTTCGATTTCGCCCAGTTCGATGCGCTGTCCGCGCAGTTTGATCTGGGCGTCGGCGCGGCCCACATACTCCAGGGTGCCGGCAGCAGTCCAGCGCACCAGATCACCGGTGTGGTACATCCGTGCCCCGACACCTTGGTAGGGGTTGGCCACGAACCGTTCCGCGGTCAACCCCGCCCGGCCCACATAGCCGCGCGCCAGCGCCGGCCCGGCGAGATACAGCTCGCCGACCACCCCGATGGGGGCTGGGTCGAGCCGCGCGTCGAGCACCAGCGCACACACCCCCGGGATCGGAGCGCCTATGCTGACCGGCTGCCCCGCCGACAGCGGTGCACTAGTGGCACAGATGGTGGTCTCGGTAGGGCCGTAGCCGTTGAACATCCGCCGCCCCGGCGCCCAGGCGCTCACCAACTCCCCCGGGCAGGCCTCCCCCGTGGTGATCAGCGTGTTCACCCCGTCCAGCCGGGCCCGATCCAGCGACGACAGCACCGTCGGGGTCACCACCGCCGCGCCGACCCGCTGGCCCTGCAGCAACGCGGTCAACGCCTCCCCGGCATAGGCCTGCGGCGGCGCCACCACCAACGCCGCCCCCGACCCGACCGCCCACAAGAAGTCGAAGATCGACGCGTCAAAGGTCGGCGCGGCGACCATCAGCACCCGCGACTGCGCGCCCAACCCATACACCGCGCGTTGCGCCGCCGCCAGCCCCAGCAGACCCGCGTGGCTAACCGCCACGCCCTTAGGAGCACCGGTGGACCCCGAGGTGAACATGACATAGGCAGCGTTGTCCGCCGTCAGCGCCGCCAGCCGGTCGTCGTCGGTGATCGCCGCTGTGCAGCGCCCGGACACGTCCAGACCATCGATGCGCACCACCGGGCGCGACCCCGCCCCGTCCACGATGTCGGCACCACAGGTCAACACACACACCGCCGCCACCGCGTCCCACACCGTGGCGATCCGCTCGACCGGATGGGCCCGATCCACCGGGACATACACCCCGCCGGCCTTGACCACCGCCCACCACACCACCACCAACTCCACGCACCGATCCATCGCCACGCCCACCGCGCGCTCTGGACCCACCCCCGCCTCGATCAACACCCGTGCCAACCGCGTCGACCACTCATCAAGCTCGCGATACGACACCTCGCGGCTACCATCAACCACCGCCACCGCATCCGGATCGGCCGCCACCGCCGCAGCCAATAACTGCGGCGCCACCCCCACCGGGGGCTCCACACCAGCACCTGCCCACCCCGACAGCACCAGATCACGCTCACCGCAATCCAGCAACGACACCTCCCCCACCACCACCGACGCATCCGCCACCAACAGGCGGTCAAAGAGCATTTCCAGACGGGTTATGTGCCTGGCGATGTCCTCGGCGGTGTACCGGTCCGGATTCCACGTGAACTCAATTCGCGGCGAGCCGTCACCCAGCCCCGGATAGATGTTGACTGCGACGTCTTGTATGGGGAAGGTGGTCAACACGTTGTACGTCGTTTCCGAAGGCCCGAAACGAAGCGCGCCGGAGAAGTCGAGCACGTTGATCACCGGGCCGAACTCGACGTTCATATCGACACGGGTCGCATCGGCAATGAGGTCCGGCCAGCGCCGGAACTGTTGATGCCGTAGCGCACCGACCATGGCCTTGGCGACCTGCTCGGTCACTGCACCAATGGTGTCGCCGTCATCGACGCATATGAGCAGCGGCACCATGTTCGACACCATGCCCGCACATCTTTTCAGCGCCGCAGTCGTGCGCGCCGAAACCGGCAGCGACATCGTGATGTTCTGGCGTCCTGTTGTTTTCGCGATGAACACCGCCATTGTCGCGACAACCCTTGCGACATCGAACTGGTCATGCCCGTTCTCCGACAGTCGATGCGTGCACACCAGTTCGCGCACCAGCGGGTGCCTTGGTGCCACCGACCTCGGCGTCCCTGTCAGGTCGCTGACGTCTAGAGGTCCGCGCACGACGGTCTTCCAGTACTCGGCATCAGCATCGCTGCGCGAAGAGTGCTGATACTTCCGATCTGCGTCACGGATCAGAGCAAACTCGGAAAAGTCGACTTCGACGGTGTCGGGGAGCGATCCGGAGTAGACGGCTGCGACGTGCCGGATCACATTGTCGGCGCCATACCCGTCTAACAGGACGTGGTGGGTACGCAAGTAGAAGTACGACAGATTGTCGGTGATCCGCAGCAGCGCAAAGTTGGTAAGTCGGTCACGGAAGAGATCAATTGATTGGCGGTATTCGTTGTTCATCCAGCTGCGAGCAGCGGCTACCGGGTCACGCTCGGCGCGCAGATCGATACAGTGCACGGTCTTCGGAAACGAGCGGTCGACGATGAAGACGGGTTCGCCATCATTGATGGATAGCCGCGCGCACGGTGTGCCGAACCGCGCTGCCGTCGATTCGCACGCAACCGAGAGCCTCTCGACGTCGACATCGTGGTCGATCTCGAGAAAAACGGCAAAGTTGTAAGGGACTTCGGGCCGAAGTTGTTGAGCAGCCCATATCGACCGCTGAGCGGCGGTCAATGATCCCAGCATGTCCGGTTGCGCACCGTAGTTGAGCATGATGACGACAAACCTCCTATTGCCTACCTAGGCCGGCATGCCTACAGCGTTGCTGGTAGGACCAATTTCGCCGGAGTACAATAAATGCAGAAAGCTAGTCGCGAGGACCGCTCCAAAAAAATTTCTCACAATACCGTCTACACGAAGCTCGCATGCCCGGCATATCTCAAGTTGGCCAGATATATTATTGGCTAGATCCGGAATTAATCTCTGGGCAAGCCATAACGCCTCCGGCGCAGATGAGGCTCCCGTACGACGGTCCGACATCGCTACCTTCCTGCAACAGACGGTGGCGCCATCAATCCGATCGTGATACACGGGAATATCGCTATTATCGTGGACATCAGGCTAGGTTCCTTAATCGGTCGGACTGTCTTCTTGAAGTGCTGGCATAATGAGGTCGGCAAGTTCGGCAATTGTGAGTTCCGCGAACACCGCAACTTCTCCACCATCTAGGGCGACGTCGAGCGCCTGTTCCACTTCAAATAGGAGCTCCACCCTGGACGCTGACTCGAGGCCCAGGTCCAAAGCGAGGTTCGTTTCGCCATTTAATTCACCCCCAGGAAAGGATGTGCAAATAACGCGTATGGCTCGAACGATCTCAGCAACCACACGCTCATGGGTCAGAGGCTCGCTCCGCACGGGAACCCTCTTTCCCGGGGTGTGAGGAAGCCCTTTCATACAGCCAGGACCGCTGGTACGAATCTCGTGTTCGTCATCGTGTGGCGCGTTGACAGAGGGGGTCATATGCTCGCCTTTACGAGATCTGCGGCAATTCGGCGCCTGCGCAACTTGCCGCTGGTCGTCTTGCTTAGCCAGTTCCCTGGTACGAATCTGACTCCCGTCAACGGCAAACCGGCTTCCTTGGCGGCACGCAACAGCTCGCGACGGCAGGCCGTTGCTACGGCGTCATCACTGACAGCCGGCTCGCTTTCGATCACTGCAACCATTTGAGTCATCGCCTCGTGGTTAACTCCGACCACCGCAACGCGGCCCGCTTTGCCAAACCCACTCCGGACCACGAAATCCTCCACCTCGGCGGGCAGAAAATCCTCGCCTGCGACCCGCACGACTTCGGCCGCTCTGCCGGTAAAGACCAGTTCACCGTCAGCAATAAACCCGAGGTCCCCGGTGCGCACCGGAGCCGACGCGGGAATTACTTCACCTCCAAAGGGGCCCGAGCAGCGAGACGCTGACCGCACAACTACGTCACCGACGACGTGTTCGCCGGTCCGAGCTCCCCCGACCTCGATCCACACCTCGGTATTGCGAGCAGGTGGTCCAACAGACATCAGTTCGGTCGGGTGCCCATTCCCGTCCGACATGCCGGGAGCAGTGACTGTCCGCCAGTGCCGATCTCGCGGCGTGCAGGTGACCATCAGCGTCGCATCGGCCAGGCCGTAGCACGGCCGTACCGCACCGGGGCCGCATCCGGCGATGGACTCGAAGGCGGTTAGCACCTTGGGACGTATGACATCGGCGCCGACCAACACGGCCCGCAGCGCACCGAGGCGGTGGCCACGCGATACCAGCGCCTTAGTGGCGACGTGCATTCCGGCAGGGATGACCGGCCAGAATCCGACTCGGTGATCTGCCATTTGTCCGACCCACTGAGCCGGCGCCATCAGGAACTCTTCGGGACCCCACAACAGCAGCGGGCAACCCAGCCGTAAGGCGAGCAAGGTGCTAACAAGACCCATATCGTGCGACAGCGGCAGCCATGATCCCCCCACGTCGTCTGGTCCGACCGCTAACGCATCTGCCAATATTTCCAGTTGGGCATGGATGGCGCGATGGGAAATCCGCAACGGCCGAGGGCTGCCGACACTTCCCGAGCTGAACTGCAAAAAGGCAGTGTCGTCGTGAGCAACGTCGTCTACCGATTGCTTTGATACCTCTTGCCAGGTTCCGTGCAGGTAGACGAATCGAGCGTTGACTTTTGCGATCGCATCGTCAATGCTCCTTCGCGCCGACGTTGCAGACTTGTAGGTTCTTGATCCGGGGAGCACCAAGGGCACCCCGCCGGCAAGCGCCACAGCGAAAAGCCCGCATAGCACGTCCTGCGGCTCCTCCACGAGGATCGGTACGACGGTATCTGCCAGATCTGGGGCCGTCGCTGCTTTCGCCCGGCCAGCGGCGACGATCTCTCTCGCGTCCAGCGTCGAGGTAGCGCGAATGATCGGCAACGCTGTGGATCTACCTTCGACCCGCTTGCAGAGGTCGACAAATACCGAACCCATGGAAATATCTGCGCCGGACGAACGCTCTGCACTCTGGGGTTTCATTACGCCACCTCGCATGACCGCATCGAGAGTTCCGAGGGCGCGTGCCACGGGTCAACGCTCGCGATACGCAACCCCGGAACCGTCTCCATGACCTCGCCACGCCCCAAAACAGAGTTCTCACCGATGTACACGCGGCGGGGAGCTGTGCGGTTCAACACATCGTGAACGTCGATGCCGACCGAACCCACACAGTCGGGTGGTCAAGCCAATCTCTCAGACAACGTCACCTAATCACCCAGGACCGTTCGCTCGCTCCTACAGGAACGATGCGAGCGAACACTCAGTCATTGTGGACAGCCGGGGGCTGCCGACTCGCACGCTCCCGTAGCAGTGCCGTCAGCGAAGATTGTCGGCGTCGTCTGAAAAATGACTCCGTGTCGACGCCCGAATTTCGCCCCCGTTGGTCTGACTCTGGGCGTGAGCCGAGA
>DASQRI010000282.1:0-2043 GCA_035642975.1 Mycobacterium sp. | reverse complement strand
CCCTCCGCCGCCTCGGCCATCACTAGGCTTCGTGCCCATGGCCGCTGCAGACCTCGTCATCACAGGAACTGTCCTAACCGTGGATGACGCCAGGCCCACCGCGCAGGCTCTCGCCGTGGCCGACGGCAGGATCGTCGCCGTCGGTGACCGGTCCGAGGTGGCCGGTTTCATCGGTCCCAACACCCAAACCATCGACCTCGGTGACGGCTGCGTCATGCCGGGATTCATTGAGGCGCATGGCCATCCGCTGATGGAGGCGATCGCGCTGTCGGGTCGTCTGGTCGACATCCGGCCGGTCACGATGCGCGCGGCCGGCGACGTCGTCGAGGCCGTCCGCCGCGAGGTGGCCCGGCGCGGATCCGACGGCGCCTACCTCAACGGCTGGGATCCGCTGCTGCAGACCGGCCTGCCGGAGCCGACGCTGACCTGGCTGGACGAGACCGCACCCGACACTCCGCTGGTGATCATCCACAACTCCGGACACAAGGCCTTCTTCAACTCGTGCGCCGCCCGGCAGGCCGGCCTCAACCGCGACACTGCCGACCCCAAGGGCGCCAAGTTCGGCCGCGATGCGCACGGCGACCTCGACGGCACCGCCGAGGAAACCGGCGCGGTGTTCCCACTGCTCAACGGCGCCATCAACCCCTCCGACTACCCGGCGATGCTGCTGGCCGAGTGCACCCGGCTCAACCAGGCCGGTCTGACCACGTGCTCGGAGATGGCATTCGATCCGGCGCTTCGGCCGCTGGTCGAGGGCCTGCGCGACCAGCTGACGGTCCGGCTGCGCACCTACGAGATCTCCAACCCGCAGATGTCGACCGACGCTTCACCCGGCGACGGCGACGACATGCTGCGTCAGGTCGGCATCAAGATCTGGGTGGACGGCTCGCCGTGGATCGGCAACATCGACCTGACTTTTCCCTACCTCGATACCGAGGCCACCCGGACCATCGGTGTGCCGCCGGGTTCGTGCGGCCACGCCAACTACACCCGCGAACAGCTGGCCGAGATCGTTGGCGCCTACTTCCCGCTGGGCTGGCCGATGGCCTGCCACGTGCAGGGCGATGCGGGCGTCGACACCATCCTCGATGTGTACGAGGAAGCGCTGCAACGCAATCCGCGTGACGATCACCGGCTTCGTCTCGAACACGTCGGCGCCATTCGGCCCGAACAGCTTCAGCGCGCCGCCGATCTCGGGGTCACCTGCAGCATTTTCGTCGACCAGATTCACTACTGGGGTGACGTCATCGTCGACGGCCTCTTCGGTCCTGAGCGCGGATCCCGTTGGATGCCGGCGGGATCCGCGGTGGCCACCGGCATGCGCATCTCGCTGCACAACGATCCGCCGGTGACACCCGAGGAGCCACTGCGCAACATCAGCGTCGCCGTCACCCGCACCGCGCCCAGCGGGCGGGTGCTGGGTCCTGAAGAGCGGCTGACCGTCCAGCAGGCGATCCGGGCGCAGACCATCGACGCGGCCTGGCAGCTGTTCTCCGATGACAGCGTCGGTTCGCTGGAAGTCGGCAAGTACGCCGACTTGGTGGTGCTGTCGGCGGACCCCCGCGAGGTGCCTCCGGAGCGCATCGCCGATCTCGAGGTACAGGCGACGTTCCTGGCGGGCCGCCAGGTCTACCCGCAGTGACGCCCGCCCTGGACGACGTTCTGGACCGCCTGCATGTGGTGGCGCTGCCGATGCGGGTGCGCTTCCGGGGCATCACCAGCCGTGAGCTGGCGCTGATCGACGGTCCCGCCGGTTGGGGCGAATTCGGCGCCTTCCTGGAGTACGGCGACGCCGAGTCCGCGCACTGGCTGGCCGCCGCGCTCGAGTCGGCCTACCGGCCCGCGCCGTCGCCGCGACGCGACCGCATCGCGATCAACGCCACGGTCCCGGCGATCCCCGCCGCACAGGTGCCGGAGATCCTCGCCCGCTTTCCGGGTGCGCGGACGGCGAAGGTGAAGGTCGCCGAACCCGGCCAGACGCTCGACGACGACGTCGCCCGGGTGGACGCGGTCCGCGCCCTGGTGCCGACCGTGCGGGTGGAC